>NZ_JAEQCE010000100.1:0-48111 GCF_020738665.1 Microcoleus sp. PH2017_08_TRC_O_A | reverse complement strand
TCTTGAAGGAGTCAGTAGAGGCGCTTTGATTTCGCCTTTGAAAGTTCGCATTTGGACTCTTCAAGAATCCCCGTCCCGGAGCGGGCTGGGGAGTATCAAGGGACTACTGATACTAAATTCTGGTTTGTTACTCCTTGATGATTCGGCGATTGAAATCGCTACTACACAAGCGAAGTCCGCCTCCGCGGACTAAGAAATAAACGGGGTATTTAAGCTTGATTTGGCATGAAAACTGAAAACTGACAACTGAAAACTGAAAAATGCTTACTTTGATTCACCCAACTGCTGTGATTCATCCCCGCGCCGAACTGCACCCGACTGTAGAAGTGGGTGCTTATGCTGTAATTGGGGAAAGAGTGAAAATCGGGCCGGAGACTAAGATTGGTGCCCATGCAATTATCGACGGGCTAACAGAAATAGGTGCTCGCAATCAAATTTTCCCTGGTGCGGCCATTGGTTTGGAACCTCAAGATCTCAAATATGAGGGTTCTCTGACTAGGGTGACAATTGGCGACAACAATGTGATTCGGGAATACGTGACAATCAACCGCGCTACTGGAGCGGGGGAAAGCACGACGCTCGGCAATAATAATATGTTGATGGCTTACGTTCATGTGGGCCATAATTGCGATATTGCCGATCGAGTAATCATTGCCAACGCTGTAGCCCTAGCGGGACACGTCAAAATTGAGTCTCAAGCCAGACTCAGCGGGGTTTTGGGCGTTCATCAGTTTGTCCACATCGGCCGCTTATCCATGATCGGTGGCTTGAGCAGGATCGATCGAGATGTGCCACCCTATATGCTAGTCGAAGGGAATCCTTCGCGAGTGCGAGCTATCAACAAAATAGGCCTCGAACGTGCAGGTTTAACTCCAGAAGATTTGCTAGTTTTAAAGAAAACTTTTCGGATTTTATACCATTCTGGCTACACTCTCAATCAAGCTTTGGAACAATTGGATTTGTTACCGGAAAATCATCACTTGCAGCACCTGCGGAGATTTGTGCAACAGTCTGTAACCAAAGGGCGGCGAGGCTTGATTCCTGGTAAAAAATGAATGAGCCTTATATTAATTCTTGCGGACTCAAAGAATTAGTATTATTGAACCGCGAAGACGCGAAGGACACGAAGGAAGAGAAGGAAGCTGTACGGTGCGTCAGTCACCAGCTATAGGTAACTCAAACAGTTTTTGTCTGACGCACCTTACCGAGGATATTGAGGAGTTTATGAAAATTTTTATCAGCACTGGTGAGGTTTCTGGCGATTTGCAAGGAGCTTTGTTAGTTGCAGCTTTAAAACGTCATGCTGTCGCCGCTGGTTTGGAGTTGGAAATAACCGCATTGGGCGGCCCTCGTATGGCTCAAGCTGGCGCTACTATTTTAGGCGATACTCTGGGTATTGGTTCTATGGGTATTATAGAATCTGTGCCGTATATTTTGCCAACGATCGCAGTTCAGCAAAAAGCTAAACAATATCTCAAAAAATTCCGTCCCGATGTTGTTGTATTGATTGATTATTTGACTCCCAATCTCGGTATTGGTAGCTACATTCGCCGCTGTTTGCCCGATTTACCTGTGGTTTGGTACATCGCACCTCAAGAATGGGTTTGCTCGATTTCTCCTCGCAATACGGATCTGATTGTCAATATTGCCGATCGCATTTTGGCGATTTTCCCCCAGGAAGCTACTTATTATCGCGCCAAAGGCTCTCAAGTCAGTTGGGTTGGTCATCCTTTGCTGGATAGAATGCAATCTGCGCCCAGTCGGGAAGTTGCCCGCAAAACTTTGGGAATTGAGCCGGAACAGGTTTCAGTCGCTCTAATTCCTGCTTCTAGAAAGCAAGAACTCAAGTACCTGATGCCGGTGATATTTGAGGCTGCTCGCATTATCCAAGCTAAAATCCCGGAGGTTCATTTCTGGATTCCGGTTTCTCAAGCAGCTTTCCGCAGCAAAATCGAACAAGCGATCGAGAATTACGGTTTGCGGGCTACTTTGTTGGAAAATCAAAATCTGGAAATATTGGCTGCTGCCGACTTTGCGATCGCCAAATCTGGTACTGTTAATTTGGAATTAGCTTTGCTCGGCGTTCCGCAAGTTGTCGCCTACCGCGTCAGTCGCATTACGGCGATGATTGCCCGCCACCTGCTGAAATTGTCGATTCCTTTTATCTCTCCGCCCAATTTGGTGCAAATGAAGGCGATCGTTCCGGAGTTGCTGCAAGACGAGGCTACTGCCGAAAATATAGTTTTCCACGCCCTGGAATTGCTGCAAAATGCCGATCGACGCCAGCAAACTTTGACGGATTATCGCCAAATGCGGGAAAGTCTGGGAGATGTCGGTGTGTGCGATCGCGCTGCTGCCGAAATAATCAAAAATGTTAAAATAAATACAGCTTCTTAAAACAATTTTAGTATTGAAATATTATGTCAAGCTATCGGAAAAAGCGACCGATCGCTGTTGATTTATTTGCAGGTGCAGGCGGCATGACGCTGGGCTTTGAACAAGCAGGTTTTGATGTACTTGCTTCAGTCGAAATTGACCCCATCCACTGCGCTACCCACGAGTTCAATTTCCCGATGTGTTCTGTATTGTGCAAAGATGTCTCAGAGCTGACGGGAGCAGAAATTCGGCAAAAATCTGCGATCGGCAAGCGCGAAATCGACGTAGTAATCAGCGGTTCGCCCTGTCAAGGATTCTCGCTGATGGGGAAGCGCGATGTCGGCGATCCGCGAAATTCTCTAATTTTCCACTTTCAACGCTTAGTTTTGGAGCTCAAACCCAAGTTTTTTGTAATGGAAAATGTGCCGGGAATTGTAGCAGGCGAACACAAAGAACTCCTGAATCTTTTAATTAGCTCTTTTCTGGAAGCAGGCTATCAAGTAGAAGAAAACTATCAAGTTCTTAACGCAGCTCACTACGGAGTACCGCAAGCTCGCAAACGATTGTTTCTGATTGGTTGCAAAAAAGACTACGATCTGCCAAACTATCCTCAGCCAACTACTTTTTTGCCTAAAAAGAAACTTCCTAAACGCTATAAAAAAGTTAATTTACCTGCGGTTCCGACAGTTTTGGATGCGATTGGAGATTTGCCGGAAGTAGAAAAGTATAGCGAGTTGCTACACCGAGATTGGGTAATGGTGGAGTACGGAAAGTGCAGCAGCGATTACGCGAGTTTTTTGCGCGGATTCGATGATTTTGATAATGATTATGCTTACGATCGCCAGTACGATCGACAAATCCTCTCATGCAGTCGGCGCACCAAACATTCTGCCGAATGTATGGAAAGATTTGCAGCCGCAGCCTACGGCGAAAAAGAGCCGATCAGCCGTTTTTACAAGCTGCACCCCGACGGAGTTTGCAACACTCTCAGGGCTGGAACCGACAGGGCGAGGGGCGCTTATACTTCGCCAAGGCCAATTCACCCGATCGCGCCTCGGTGCATTACAGTCAGAGAAGCAGCGCGATTGCATTCCTATCCTGACTGGTTTAGATTTCACGTCACAAAATGGCACGGTTTTCGCCAAGTCGGAAATTCTGTACCGCCACTATTGGCGAAAGCTGTAGCAGCGCAGATTATTAGCGCTTTGGGCGTAAAACCAATTAAGCCGAGTTTCAAGCTTTCAAGTGGAGAAGATTCGTTACTTAAACTAAATTGGTCGGAAGCAGAACAATATTATCTCGAAACATAAGAGTTAGATTTAATAATTGGTAATTGGTAATTGGGAATGGGTAATTGGTAATTGGTAATTGGTAATTGGTAATTGGTGTTTCATAGCGGTTCTAAACTTTCGCGATCTACTCGCTATTTGTCTTGCTAATTAGCCATTACCAATTACCAATACTGTACCTCACTTGATAATTGCTATATATACTCTGATTATTAATCAATTATTTTTCTTGATTGTTACCTATTGACTGTAGATAAGCATTCAGCTTCGGTGACAATTCATCAATTATTGGTTGGAATCTTTTTACCTGTTCACTTCCCACTAATTTTCTGGCATATGCTAGCCTCAAAAAGCTGATTGTTTCATACAAAGAACCTCTGGCAATCTTGACAAAACGCCGATTGTCTTGATAATTATATCTACCACGTCCTTCTGCAATATTAGCGCAAACGCTATCGGCGGCGCGTACAAGTTGCTTCCCGATAGTATCTTTTGTAAAATAGTCCCATTCTTTGACGATAAACCAAACCTCATTTGCCAATTTTTCAGCCAACTTGTAAACATCCAAATCCTCAAAATCTGGTCTACTCATATCTCACACCCCTTAATCAATAATTACCAATTACCAGTTACCGGTTCCCAATTACCGATTACCAATTCCCAATTACCAATTCCCAATTACCGATTACCAATTCCCAATTACCAATTCCCAATTACCCATTCCCAATTCCCAATTAAAAATCAACTTCCAATCTTCCTTTTAATAAATAAGCAGCCATTTGGCCCTTACCTTTGACATTGATTAAACCGCGTTTTTCAAACTCATACTTGTCTTCTATAAGCAAATAAGTTGCGTCGGAAATCTGAATTCCGTCCGGGATACCGTGAGATTCCATGCGGGAAGCGGTATTTACTGTATCGCCCCACAAATCGTAAATAAACTTTTTTGTCCCGATGATTCCAGCTACCACTGGGCCCGAATGAATGCCGATGCGGATGCTAATAGTGAGACCGAACTCTTCTCTGTATTTCACTATGGCTTCTTGCATATCTATGGCCATTTCGGCGATCGCATCTCCGTGATCTGCTCTCGGATTTGGCAACCCCGCCACTACCATATAAGAGTCACCAATTGTCTTAATTTTTTCTAAACCGTGTTTTTCGGCGAGATCGTCGAACTTGGAAAATATATCGTTGAGTAAATGTACTAATTTTTTGGGCGATATTGATGCTGACAACTGGGTGAAGCCAACAATATCCGCGAACATCACGCTAACTGCTGCGAATTCGTCGGCGATTACACCTTGTTCTTTTTTTAATCTTTCGGCGATCGCCTCTGGCAATATATTTAACAGCAACTCCTGAGATTTTTTTTGTTCTATCTCTAATTTGACTAGATAATCCTGCATGGTTTGATAGGCGAGATTCCTTTCTTGCAGGTGCATATAAGCTTTTGAGTGATAGCGAATTCTAGCAATGAGTTCGACTGGATTGGGCAGTTTTACTAAATAATCGTTAGCACCCAAGGAAAATGCTTGCGCTTTTAGTTCCGCTTCTTCTTTACTGGAGAGAACAATCATCGGAATGTCTCGCGTCAGCGAATTCCCTCGAAAAAAGCGCAGCAACTGCAATCCATCTATTTCTGGCATTACTAAATCTTGGAGGATGACTGTTGGCTTCACCTCTAATGCTTTCTTAATTGCTTGAGCTGGATCGTTACAGTAATAAAATTTAATGTCTTTTTCATTAGCAAGCATTCGGCGCACCGCTTCGCCGATCATTTCCTGATCGTCAATCAGTAAAACTGTAACAGTGTATTCGGTCAAGCTAGATATTTTTTTGCTTTCTGAATTTAAAGGTAAATTTAAGTCGATCGAGTGACGGCTTTTCTCCAATTTGAGGTTACTGAGAATGGCGCTATCTCTGGCGGTAACTGGGTTTTTCCCATTGTTTCCCCTATCCTCAAACTTCAACTTTACCACGTTGCCGTTGACTATTTGACTTTCTCGTTGATTTAGTGCACAACTGCAATCGAATTCAATAGCCTGAGAGTGAGTTAATTTCATAACTAGATCGGGCAACGGCCATTGTCTGGAGAGGATCGAAACTTTTACTTAAATATTTTCTAAGTGTCAATAGCGACCCGGTATTATTTAAGTACGCTTACCAGGTGATAATACCAGGTTGGTAAAGTTTTATCCGCTGATTTTTGTAAAATCTTTACACAGCCTAGCACGCTTGACATTGATTGCAAGGGCTACGATCGCTAATTGTTGGGTCAGCCGACTGCTGCTTGCTAGCAGGTGCCCGGTAACCGCAGCATTCCGTGAAATTACAGACTGCTGGCAAGATACACGCGCGATCGCGATCCCAAAACATCACCCCAATAGATTGATTATGATCGCTGAGAGTCTGGCACGACCTCGGCCATTGTGCTCAACCACTTAAGCCTTATGGCCCAAACATCTCTAGTATTTTCTACACGAGATATTTCATGCAGGCTGGGGCGATCGCCTCGATCGGCAAAACCTGCACAGCCGCATTCAAATCAGCAGCAGCTTTCGGCATCCCGTAAACTACTGAGGTAGCGCGGTCTTGGGCGATCGTGTGCCAGCCAGCCGATCGCAAAACTTTGAGCCCTTTAGCGCCGTCTTTGCCCATACCGGTTAACAGCACTGCCACCCCTTTGCCCGGCCAGTATTGAGCGACACTCTCAAAAAAAGTGTCCACTGAAGGGCGGTAAGGATATTCTAAAGGTTCTTTCGTATACTTAAGTGTTAAATTCGATTGTAATACTAAGTGGTCGTTAGTCGCGGCAATTATCACCTTACCGACTTCCAAAGGTCGATCGGCAACTGCGACACTCACCGCCAACTTACTTTTTTGACTCAGCCAATCTGCCAAACCAGGAGCAAACTCAGCATCTACGTGTTGGACGATCGCCACAGCCGCCGATAAATTGGCAGGTAAAGCCGATAGCAGAGTTGCCAAAGCTTGGGGCCCGCCAGTCGAAGAGCCGATCGCCAGCAGCGGCGGAGTCAGGCATTTGGGAGTTGCGCTGTGAAATAAAGAAGTCGAGTTACTTTTACCAATCAATCTAGCGACTTTAGAAATAGTTTTTAACAACTCCATACCGCCGCTTGGGGAATTGCCCATCAACCCCAAAATTGGCGTATTAATAGCATCCAGAGCTCCATATCCCATAGCTTCAAAAACCCTGCCCGCATTACCTGTCACCGAAGATGTCACTAGCAGAATCGCGCAGGGAGATTGCTTCATGATCAGGCGCGTCGCCTCAACACCATCCATCACCGGCATGATCAAATCCATCAATATCACATCCGGTGTATTGCGGGCGCACTTGGACACAGCTTCGGCCCCATCCGCCGCTATCCAAATAATTTCATACTCCGGTACCGTCACCAAAACTCGGCGCAAAGCTTCAGCAGCAATCAACGTGTCGTTGACGATCGCTATTTTCATGTTGAAATTGCTCATAGTTAATTAATTTTCAGTTGCGGGTAGTTGTCGAAGTCTGCCGATCCAGTTTCTTAGGCTGTGGCCTTTTCTTTAAAACTGAGATATTGCACTATGGTCAATAAGCCTTTTATGAACAGGCAAGATGCCTGTTCCACAAGAGATGAATTTTTTTGTGGAACAGGCATCTTGCCTGTTCCTGAGAATGGTGCTCGTCGGTCAGTTAAAACTAAACTTGTAGACGGAGGCAGCAAACAGCTTCTCAATTAGCGATCGATACTGTTGGGTTAACACTTTTTCGGGCCCGAAGATCCCCCTAAATCCCCCTTAAAAAGGGGGACTTTGAGTGCTTCCGGTTCCCCCCTTCTTAAGGGGGGCTAGGGGGGATCTCCGGGTTCGGAGCCAAGCGTATTGAATTACCGATTGAATTACGAACTATCACGCACCCTACGACTATTCATACCACATTTTGGTCGTATTTTTAGTTTTTAATTAAAAAACTTAACCCGAGATTTTTTTTCAAGCCTCACCGATTAAATCAACCACCGCATTTAACAGCGTATCGTCGTGAAAACTGCTTTTAGTTAAATAATAATCCGCTCCCACTTCCAATCCTCTGATTCTATCTTGCTCGCGGTCTTTGTAAGAAACAATAATTACCGGAATCGACTTTAGGGCCGAATGATTTTTAATTTGACTAACCAGCTCAATCCCCGTCATGCGCGGCATATCAACATCGCTAATTACCAAATCAAACTGCCCGGTACGCAGAGCATTCCAACCATCCATACCATTAACAGCTATTTCTACCTCATATCCTTGATTTTCTAAAAGTTTGCGCTCTACTTCTCGAACAGTAATTGAATCATCTACTACCAAAACGCGCTTGCGAGTTGTTGATTCAGCAGTTTGTTCGGTTTTACTAACTTTCTGTAACTGACTTTCAGCCAGCAGTTTATCAGTCGATCGCACCAAATCTTCAACATCGATAATCAGCACCGGCGTACCGTCTTCCATAAAAGCAGCCGCGCTGATATCCGCTACCTTACCCAAACGCGGATCTAAAGGCCTGACAACTAAATCGCGTTCGCCCAGAAACTTATCCACAGCTAAACCATAACTGCTAGAGCGATCGCTCACAATGATCACCGGCAGCAAATCCAACTTTTCAGGTGGCGCAGCTAACTCCAACACCTGATAAGCTGTCACCAAACCAATATTTTGGTTGTCAAGAGTAAAATACTGTCGGTTTTCGGCGATCGCAATATCAGCAGACTCAACCATCACAATGCGATCGATCCGAGTCAGCGGAAAAGCATAAGGTTCCCCCGAAATTTCCACCAACAGCGTCCGAATTACCGACAGAGTTAGCGGCAACTGCAAATGAAAACTCATACCTTTTTCCGGCATAGATGTCGCCCGGAGAATGCCACCAACCTCCTGCACCATACTTTGCACAATATCCAAACCAACACCGCGGCCCGAAATTTCCGTCACTTGACTAGCAGTAGAAAAACCAGGCAAAAACAGAAAATCCATCAATTCCGGTTCAGTCAATTTCGCAGCCATTTCCGCACTTACCATACCTTTCGTGACAATTTTTTGGCGGAGTTTTTCCGGTTCTATTCCTTTTCCATCATCCGAGACGGTAATTGATAGCATCCCGCCCCGATGTGCAGCTTCCAGTCGGATCGTACCTTCAGCCGATTTTCCCGCAGCCAAACGTGCGTCTGGGAGTTCAATACCGTGGTCGATAGCGTTACGCAAAATGTGTGTTAGCGGTGCTTCTAATTTTTCTAAAATATCTCGATCTACCTGAGTAGATTTGCCAACAACTTCAAATTTCACTTGCTTACCCAACTGTCTCGCCAAATCTCTCAGCATTCGCCCAAAAGCTGAAACGCCGTCAGCAAACGGTCGCATATTGCTGGCAATAACTTCTCGGTACAAGCGATCGGACAAGTTGGCAGAACGGCGGGCAAACAGTTCTAGTTCGTTGAGGCGATCGGACAAAATATGGCGGCAATCATTAGCTTTTTTGCGAGCACTGCCGAGATAATCTTCCGAGCGCTGATCTAGAACAGAATCGCTTAAAGATTCCTGCAATTTCTCCAACAAATTATAAAGCTGTCCTTGGTTTTTTCTCAGTTTTAATAATGAATCAGCAAACGGTTGCAGCCATTTTGCTTCTACTAAAGATTCGCCTGCCAAACCCATAATTCGGTTTAAGTTTTCCGCATTTACTCGTACTACGCGGTCAGCGGTTTTAGGCTTTTGAGCGTTTTCCCTGAGATTTGAAGGTGCAGGTTTTGCGCTAACAATTTTAGTCGGTCGTTGCTCTACAGCTACTGCTGTAGAATTGGCGACGGGGGAAATTTGACCGCTATTCTTTGTGCGTTGGGAAGCATTATCTTGAGGTTTTGGTTGTGGTGTCGGGGTTGTTTGGGGACTCGTTGCTTCGGCAGATTTTTGTGAAACAACTGCGGCAGTTGTTGCCGATTGTTTAGTTGTTAATAATTCAAGAATCTTACTTATATCTGCGACAATATTATCTATTTCTGCCTCTTTTTTTGCCAGCCAAGCTTCGATTTTCAGTACCGGAATTTCCTGCATATTTACCAGAAAATTTACTCCGGCGAGCAGGGTGTCAATTTGACTGGGATTTAAGCTAGATTTGTGCTTCTGAAGTGCCACAAATGTATCTTCTATCGCCTTCGCAAGTTTAACAACTTCATGGAACTGAACTATTCTGCCAGCACCTTTTATTAAATGAGCGGATTTAACAAGGGAGTCTAAGTCTAAATATTCATTGGGGTCATTTTTGAGCGAGAGTAAAGTTTGGTTTAATAGTATTGATTGTGCTTCTACTTCTCCGGCAAATAAAGCTAACATCGATAAATCAGTTTTAAGCAACCGAGTTTCTGGACTTTCAACCTGTGGCAAATCGGGCAATATTTCATGAGGAATATCAGAATTGAATTGTACGTGGTCTGTTATTTCTGCGGTAAAATCAACAGGTAATTGCGGCTCCCATTCCGGCAGAATTTCTGTTTCAACAATGGTCTCTTGTTCTATTGTTTCTGCTTCATCTGGGCTGCCCAAATCTAATTGTTCGTTATTGATAATTGCTAAGATGGCAGTTTCTAAGGTTTCAATTTGCGATCGATTAACCGGGAGCCAATTTTCGATCTCGGTTTCCGGAATCTGGCTGATTTGGGCCAAAAGGTCGATCGCCCGCAGCATCACATCAATCTTATCAGGTGAGTCTAGGGCGATCGAGCCAGCCTGCGCCGCCACAAAGCAATCCTCCATCACGTGAGCGATTCGCACAGCAGCATCCAGTCCCACAATCCGCGCCGCGCCCTTGAGCGAGTGGGCCGCCCGCATCAAAGATTCCAGTTCAGCCGGAGAATTAGGGTTATTTTCTAATACCAAAATGTTCTCATTTAATACTGCTACTTGAGTGTCCGCCTCCATGCGAAATAAATCCATCATGGAGAAATTGCTCATATCTTGATTGCTCATTTTTTATTAGTCCTTAATTTATTCCAACCCACTTTCGCCCGGTTTTGTTCATGTAGGCGCGAATTCCCTTCGCCCGTTCTTCAACCCGCGGAGGCGGGTTTCGTCTGTGTAGGCGCGAATGACCTTCGCCCGCTTTTATTCGCCAGATTCCATTCACCCAATGCCCAATTCCCAATGCCCCATGCCCTATTCCCAATGCCCCATGCCCTATTCCCAATTCATTAGATAATCTTCTTATTCAACGTATAAAACAGCAAATCATCATCGAGATAACAAACACTTTGCCCCTGCCAACTGATAATCCCTTTAGTATAAGTTTCTGGCACTTTAGAAACAGTAGATGGAACATTTCTGATTTGTTCCGGGAGAATGCGGTGAATGCCGTAAATCTCATCCACTCCAAACACCCAGCGGCTGCCTTCTCTCTCAACAACTACCATCCTTTCGTAAACAACAGGACTAATATTTTGTCGGCTAGCATCTGCTGCTTCCAATCCCAAAAGTGCTTTTAGGGAAACGCACAACTGGATTTCACCGCGAATATTCACCAAGCCGATAAGTATATTATTACTGCGGTGTGGCAAAGTGTGGATAACAGAAATCTGCGTCACTTCCTTAAACAGCGCCGCCGGTAAAGCCAACCATTCGCCGTTAAGCCTAAAAATACCTACAGATATAGTACCCGCAGCCGTGACGGCGTTAGTTACTCCTTGACTCGATCGCAATAAATTAGTCCACTCTTCCAGATATCCAGTCGGCAATTCCTGTTCCAGCAAACTCCGGCCCGCGTCGGAATAGACTGGACAGTTGCGGCAGTGAATAAATGTTTTTAATTGAGGACAAGTGCGATCGCCCCCAACTCCGATCCGATTCCAGCAATCATCAGTCATTCGATTTTAGATTTTAGATTTTAGATTTTAGATTGTAGGGTGTGCACCGCGCACCAGTTTGTAGTTTGTAGTAGTTTGTAGGGTGTGCACCGCGCACCAGTTGATTTAACTAACCGTAGGGTGGCCAGCGGGGAGAAATGTTTAGTTTTGCGATCGTCACATTCAGCCCTCGACCGCACCCTACAATAACTATTGTACAAAAAAATAGATTTTAGACTGAGCCTTGCTACACCTGTTATTCTTGTGACATACTCCCACGTCAAGCCTCGTGGTGCTATGACGTGGGCATCTTTGCAGCCCGATGAAGGGTATCCAAAATTTCCTTCGCGGTACTGTCATCTATAGTTCCTACTACAGAAAGATTCCCACTACGGCGTTTTATTTTGGGGAAAATGTCCAACCCCAATTTCTTCAAATTAATCGAAGCGTTGATATCGCGATCGACCATTAAAGAATGTTGCTCGTCCCAATAGCTTCGCATACCGCAATCGGTGAAAACGATTTCATTCCGATAGCACAGAAGCATTGAGGTATAAGCAGGTTTTTGCGGAACGACGGCTGATCCAGCTTTTTCGGCTATGTATTCCAGCGTCTTGAAAAATTGACCAAACGCAGCATCCAGCCAAGACTTGTTTAGTCCTGATTTGGCTGATTGACCGTTTGGGAGGTAGTTACCCTCATCCAGAAAGCTTAACTTTATTCCGCTTCGTTAAGCCTTTTAAGTTCAAATCTTCGTGAAAAAAGAATTTAGCTCCAGACCTGACAAGTTTGTGAGCTGTTTTATAGTGGAAGTCTTGGCGAGAACGCGCTATTTTTTGGTGCTGTCTCGCTTCTTTTTTTGCTAATTTCCGTCGGGCGCTACAGCCACGCTTCCGCTTATTCCGCTTTTTTGAAATGCGGTCTAACTTAGCTTGGTTTTTGCGAAGCGGTTTCAATGAAGGCAACTTTTCGCCCGATGACGTTGCTAAATAGACATCTTCATGCAGCACCGCATCTAACCCAATTGAGTTATCCCAGTTTGGGGTAACTTTGTCAGAAATAAACTGGGGTACTGAAGCGTCTTCAAGCATTATCTGGGCGAACCAACCATCAGCCTTTCTAGTTACACTAATTTGCTTGACGGTAAATCCATCGGGGATTGGGCGGTGCCTCCGAACTTTTATCACGCCCAACTTCGGCAATCGGATATAAAACCAATTCTTGCGAACCAACTTAATCCAATCGCTGTTAGCCGTAGAAAAAGTCATCGTCCGGTAATCAGCTTCAGTCTTGAATCGGGGTTTACCCGATCGACCGCCTTTACTATCCCCTACTATAAACCGTTCAAAGGCTTTATCTACTCGTTTAGAAACATCTTGCAGGATAGTTGAATCTACCTGCTTGAAGTCCAATAGCTCACCACTGTGGAAGACTTTTACTAGGTCTTTTTTGAGGGCTGGCAATTGTTGCTTTTGAGAGTAGTAGTTGGGCTTTTCGCGAGGCGCAGAGATGCTAGCAACCAATGGACAAGCATTTATAGCAGTGCGGTTTCTTTCCCACCAATCAAATCGATCGCCTAGCTGTCTGTTGTACCAATAGCGACAAATTCTCAACCAATGGTTGAGGGTTAATTTTTGATTGGTGTCGGGATAGAACTGATACTGATACGTTACTTTCATTGCGCTACGACCTTTACGCATTTGCTGGTCATAAAAATACCAGAAAATACTAGATAAAGTCAAGTAGTAATTTAATAATTGTGTCGAGTAATGATGCTAGCAGATAAAGATTTGTTGATCTCGTCATCCACACCTTCATTGCTCGCCCGCTATGCTGACGAGGACATGAAGATGTGGAATCCTCGGTTCACGCGCCTTTCATCCCACACTAATCGAAGCGATATAGTGTGGGGATTCCCGTCTGACTAGCTAAAAAAACCGACTCGATCCGCCGACTCCCTATTTACTTTAAAAACGCTAGCATTTCGTGGCGCAAACCGAGTGTAGCATCGTTCACTTGCCCGATCGCCCCATTGATATCCCGGAGCGCCGACGCAGTTTGCGAAGAAGCCTCACTCAACTGCACCATCGCCTCGCTAATTTGCACAGCACCCTGAGACTGTGCATCCATCCCCTCATTCACCTCTTCAAAACGCGGAGTCAAAGCTTGCACCCGCTGGATAATCGATTCCAACTGCAAACTAATAGTTTGCACATCTTCCACCCCGCGGCGCACCTCATTAGTAAACTTATCCATTTCCATCACGCCAACACCCACCGCAGACTGCATTTCTTTAACCATATTTTCAATATCCAAAGTAGCCACCGCCGTTTGATCTGCCAGTCGGCGAATTTCCCTAGCCACCACCGCAAAACCCAACCCGTACTCTCCCGCTTTTTCCGCTTCAATAGCCGCGTTGAGCGAAAGCAAATTAGTTTGATCTGCCACCTTCGTAATCGTCGTGATAATACTGTTAATATTATTAGCTTTTTCGCTAATAACTCCCAATTTACCCGAGATCGCACTGGTAGAATCTGCTAATTTATTCATCGTGGATTCCATGCGACCAATTTCTTGTTTACCGCCGCCGGCAGATTGAGCAGCTTGGTGGGACATCTCCGAAACTTCATCCATTGTCCTCGCCAGTTGCATAGCAGTAGCAGCAATTTCTTTAGCCGTGGCTACTACTTCATTAGTCGAAGCCACTTGTTGATTCATCGTCGCTTCCAATTCCTTGCCGGAGGAGGCAATTTGGTTCGTAGATCCACTAATTCTGAGGCCCGACAGATCTATTTGATTTTCCAGAGTTTGGGATACCGCGCTCGTGAGAAACAGTCCAAACAGTCCAGCCGTTAGCGGCCCGAGAATCATGCCCAAAATTACCCAGAATGTGGTTTGACTAATATCGTTTTTAGACTGCTGTTTAGCTAGTTGTCCCGTTGTTTCATTGATTTTGAGGTCTTCCAATATTAAGTTAGTAGCTGATTCAAACGAGGGTCGATTCGCTTTGGCGCGATCGCTCAATTGATTGTAAAACGCCCCAGCCCTTCTAGCAGCCTCGATATCGGGCGACTTAGTATTCCCTTGGCCAATCAGTTCGATCTGCCTTTTAAATGGGTTGAGAATTCCTAAACTCTCAAATCTTTTATTTAAATCTAAAAAAGCTTCGTGATTTTTCTTCCAGATATCCCATTTAGCCTGCAATTCTTTGTATATCTTATCTTCCTCCGCAGTTCTGGATGTGGTTTCATACTCTTTGAAACCCTCATTAATCTGCTCCCAAGCTTTCTGAATTCTCGTCAACTCACTTCTCCTTTCCTCTGGGCTGAGTTCCAGATCCAGTAAAGCCCGTTCCGACGACTCAATTTGCGTTTGTCCTTCATTAACTTTCCACAATCCACTAACGCTCGGCAGGCTATTACTAGCTAGCGTATCAATATGTCCACCCAGCCGAGAAGTGCCGCTCCAACCAATACAAGCCACAGCTAAAACAATCACAGCTAGAAAAATAAATGCAGCATTCAGGCGCTTTTTAAAACTGATATTTTTAAACATTTTCTACATCCTTATTGCTTACTTTAAACCGATAAATTTCTTGACGCAAACCTTGAGATGCCTCATTTAATTGAGAGATAGCACCGTTAATTTCGCGCAATGCGCCCGCCGTTTGCGACGACGATTGACTCAGATACACCATCACCTCGCTAATTTGCTGAGCGCCTTCCGATTGAGCCTCCATACTCTGATTTACCACTGAAAAACGCGGAGTGATAGCCTGCACCTGCTCGATAATTTCAGTCAGTTGCCAGCTCACACTTTCCACATCCTCAACGCTATCATTTACTTCTTCAGTAAACTTGTTCATTTCCGTCACCCCAGTAGAAACTGCTGCCTGCATTTCTTTAACCATTTTTTCAATATCTAAAGTAGCAACAGCAGTTTGATCGGCTAAACGCCGAATTTCTCTAGCAACTACAGCAAAACCCATACCATATTTTCCTGCTTTTTCTGCTTCTATGGCAGCATTCAAAGAAAGTAAATTAGTTTGGTCAGCTACCTTGGTTATTGTAATAATAATTCGACTAATATTATTAGCTTTTTCGCTGATGTTGCTAAGTTGGCTAGAAATAGAAGTTGTGGCGGTTGATAATTCCCGCATGGTATTTTCCATGTGGCTTAAATTCCGCTGACCGCCCTCTGCTGCTATTGTGGTAGTTTGGAAGGTAGAAGTAATTCCCTGCATTGCTTGCTTCAGTTGTCGAGAAGTAGCAGCTATCTCTTTTGTAGTAGCTTCCACCTCTCTAATCGAAGCTGCTTGTTTGGCGATTACTTCCTCCAATTCCTTGCCTGAGGCAGCAATTTCATGAGAGGAAGCAGTTACTTGAAGACCAGAATTTTGTACTTGCCCGATCAAGGAACTTAGGCTTTGAGTCATGCTTTGGAATCCGGCGAGTAGTTTGCCAACTTCTCCCTGATAATTTGCTGAAATATTGGCAGTTAAATTGCCCGCCGATACCTCTTCTGCAACTTTTACTGCTATTCCCAAGGATTGCGCGATATTCCGGATAATTACCCAAGAAATTAACACCCCAACTCCGACAATAATCAAAGTGCTCGCCCCAGCAAAGTAAGTTGAAAAAATTTCAGCTTCCTGGGCGAATTTCTTTCTTTCATCCAAGAATCGATTTTCAGTTTCTTTGATTTCTGTGATTTTACCCCTCAACTTCGCCATAATTTCTAGTCCTGTTCCAGCACTTACTATTTTTTTTACCTCCTCTTCTCGACCAGATTTGCGGAGTTGAATAGTTTTTTCTAAATAATCGATTCTTTCTCTAATCAGGATTTGCAATTGACCGAGTTTTTCTTGTTGTGTCGGATTTTTCATCTTCTCTCTCAACTCTGCTAGTTGCACGTTAATGCTTGCATTTGCTTCATTGTATGGCTCTAAAAAATTCTCTTTTCCCGTGTACAGATAGCCGCGCTGACCAGTCTCAGCTTCCAGCAAAAGCATATCTAACTGTGCCAATTCTTGCAAAATTTTATGGCTCGAAGTAACGTTATCTAAAGACTTAACTAAAGTATTTTTAGTGTGTTGTGCTACAATATTTGCTATAAGTATTAACGTAAAGATTGTACCAAACCCCCTCCACAAAATTTGTTGAATAGTTGAATTTTTCTGCACTTAATTTACCTCTTTTTTGCCTGCTACAAATAATGAATAAAATTTGATATTTTAGAGTTTAGATACTGACGAATATTGGGTGTGAGTAACTATCAATTGACTTTGAATCGCGAAATTTCGTGGCGCATCCCGTGGGCTGCTTCGTTCAAAAGGCCGATCGCACTATTGATTTCCCGCAAAGCATCAGCCGTTTGCAGGGAAGTTTCGGCCAACTGCGCCATAGTTTCGCTAATTTGCTGAGCTCCTTCCGATTGAGCTTCCATGCCTCTATTTACCGAATCGAAGCGGGGAGTGAGAGATTGTACTTGCTGAATAATTTCGGCTAATTGCACGCCGATGTTACGAATATCTTCCATCCCTTTGCTGACTTCATGGGAGAATTTATCCATTTCCATCACCCCAGTAGAAACGGCTGACTGCATCTCTTTAACCATGTTTTCAATATCGAGTGTGGCAACGGCTGTTTGGTCGGCTAGGCGGCGAATTTCGCGGGCGACGACGGCAAAACCCATGCCGTATTCTCCGGCTTTTTCGGCTTCGATCGCTGCATTTAAGGAAAGTAAATTAGTTTGATCGGCTACTTTTGTAATCGTGGTAACAATGCTGTTGATATTGTTGGCTTTTTCGCTAATGATTCCGAGTTTGTTAGAGATAGAAATGGTAGCATTTCCCAAGACTTTCATGGTATTCTCCATGCGAACTAACTCTTTTTGACCTGTGCTAGCTTCGCGGGCAGTTGACTCTGCCATGTGGGAAACTTCATCCATCGTTTTTACGAGTTTACCACTGGTGGCTGCGATTTCTTTGGCAGTAGCTACAACTTCGTTGGTGGATGCTGCTTGTTCGTTGACTGTGGCTTCTAATTGTTTGCCAGAAGCGGCTATTTGGGTGGCTGATGAAGTGATTTGTATGCCCGATGTTTGCACTTGTTTGATTAATCCGGCCAAACCGCGATTCATGCTGCGGAAGGAGTTCTCCAATTTGCTAATTTCGTCTTTGGTGTCGCTGACATGAACTTCTCCTGTTAAATCGCCGATCGACATTTTCTCTGCTACATCCACCACTCCGGCAATTTTAGCCCCTAACGGTTTGGCGATCGTATTGCTAAAGTACAGTCCAAACAGTACGGCCGTTAAAGGGCCCAGCAGCGTGCCTAAAATCACCCAGAACCGAGTTTGACTGATATCTTCGGTGGCAGCTTTGCCTGAGTCTGCTGCTAATTGGCGATCGTAGTTCAGGAGTTCCAGCATTCCCTCTGTCGCAGCTTGAAATGTAATTACTTTCTCGTTCAAAGCTTTGTCGTTCATTCTGTTAAGCACCTCAACTGCTGATGCAGCAGTTGCTAGTTCAGGTGATTTAGTTTTACCCTGTTTGAGCAAATCAATTTGGATTTGCCGGGGATTGACAATGCCTATTCTTTCATATTCTTTATTGAGTTCTTGGAATTCTTTGTGAGCCTCAGTCCACTTTTGCCACAGCGGTTTAAATTTTTGATAAAGTTTGTCTTCTTCCTCGTTGCGCCCAAGTTTATCGTACTCTTGAAAACCTTGATTTATCTGATTCCAAGCATTATTTATTCTCGCGATTTCTCGGCGTCTTTGGTCAGCATTGATTGCTTCGTTGAGCAGCATCCGATCGGAAGACTGCACCTGTGTTTGTCCTTCGTTGATTTTCCACAAAGCGACGGTGCTGGGATAAGCATCGTTGGCGATCGATTTCAGGTGCCCGGATAGCCGAAAATTTCCGCTGGCGCCGACTAAAGCTACAACAAGCACGATCGCCCCCATGAACACAAACGCAGCGATCATGCGTCTTTGCAAAGTCATATGCTTAAAAATATTGTCCATGCTTCGATTCTCAGTTATTACCAGAAAGAATTGGTTGAAAGCCTCTCCCTTTGAGGGAGAAATTAAACTCAGACTATTAATTACTCCAATCCTCTTCCTTGTAGGTAGAGGTCGCCCTCAACTGTCAACTGTCAACTATCAACTGTCAACTGTCAACTGAATTCTTAGGCTATTTTTCCATTCGCTGAATGCGCCGGCGGACGATCGCAGCACCGGCAATATCTCCTCGCTCTTCTTTGAGCAAAGCTAGGTGAATTAGTCCTTCATAGTGATCCGGCTTGAGGTAAGTTGCTTTTTGGAAAGATTGCTCAGCTTGTTGGCGATCGCCCCTTGCTTGGTAAACTTGGCCCAATAAGACGTAAGCGTCAGCATTCGTGGGATTTTGACTGAGGTAAGTTTCGCACAGTTTGGCCGCTTCCTGCAATTGTCCGCGATCGGCCAAACGTCGCGCTGCGTCTAAATCCGCACTCGCAGACTTAGCAGGATCTGGTGGTGGGGCGATCGCCCGAATTGGCAAAATCCCCGAATTCTCATTCTCTCTCGGATATTTTTGATGGGAAGTAGAGGATTTACTGTTAATACTTGGCAACTGATCGTTGCGAAGATTTTCCCTATTTCCCGCGTGTTTAAACTCTCGAACAATCCGCGAATAACTGATATTAGTCGGCTCTTTTTTGACCTGAACTTGCGGGCTGTATGGAATATCTGTTTTGCGGTAAGCAAATGCTAGGGAATGACGCACCGAGACAAATTGAGGAGGCAGTTTCTGCCCGCTTTCTGAGTGACCCAAAAATAATATTCCTGTTTTGTTTAACAATCGATTTAACAGTTGAATGGTCTGATTTCTGCCTGTTTGATCGAAATAAATTAACACATTGCGACAAAAAATTGCATCGTAAGGAAGTTGGTTAGATAAAAAATAGCTATCTAGAATATTACCCTGAATAAAATTAACTTTCCTTCTCACCAAGTCGTTCAACTGATAAAGATCTCCCGGCACCGGAGTAAAATAGCGATCGCGAAAATCCAAGTTTTTGTCGCGGAAAGAGTTTCTGCCGTAAACTGCGCGCTGGGCTTTTTTGAGAGCAACTTTGCTGATGTCTGCCGCATCGATGCTGAAGTTGATCGGATTTAAACCAGCGTCTAGTAGGGCGATCGCGATCGAGTAAGGTTCCTCTCCCGTCGAACAAGGAAGGCTCAACACGCGCAGGGTTTTGCCGGGATTTTGTGGAAACCATTCCGAAAGCGCGTAGCGGCTCAAAAAAACAAAAGGTTCGCGATCGCGAAAAAACCAAGTTTCCGGTATCACGACAGCTTCGATTAATTCTTCCAATTCTGGAGCGGATGTTTGCAATTTTGTCAAGTAAATACTGATATCCGTTAAACTGCAATCTTCCATCCGACGGTTAACGGCTCTAGTAATTGTATTAGACCCAATAGTCAGGGCATCTAAACCAATTTTTTGTCTGAGTAGAGCTTCAATTGCCAGTTGACAGTTGACAGTTGACAGTTGACAGTTGACAGTTGACAGTTGACAGTTGACAGTTGACAGTTGACAGTTGACAGTTGACAGTTGACAGTTGACCAATTACCAATTACCAATTACCAATTACCAATTACCAATTACCAATTACCAATTACCAATTACCAATTACCAATTACCCATTGCCAATGACTAATGACCAATTACCCATTGCCAATGACTAATGACTAATGACCAATTACCCATTGCCAATGACCAATAACCAATAACCAATAACCAATAACCAATAACCAATAACCAATGACCAATGACTAAATCTCAGTCTTCCTGCTGGGGAAGCAGATAAGTTTTTTGGGATTCAGGCAGCAGATGTTCTACCCTGACAAATTGAATCATACCGCGATCGTCTGCAATCATTTCTCCCAAATAAGGAGTGCTGTCAATCTTAATGCCGGGACTAACAAATTCGGTTTCTGGTTTGTCGAGAGTTTCTGTCACCCGTTCCGCCATCAGCCCTAAAATTAGGGGGCCGTGCAAACTGTGGTTGTTCCCCTCAGAAGTATTGGGAAACTGGCAATTGACTAAGACAATGCGCGTGCTCAAGTAAGCGCGGGCGGCCGTCCCCTGTATCATTTGGCACAAATCAATGACCGGGACGAGATGTCCTCGGTAGTTAAACAAGCCGGGAATGTATTCCGGCGCGTTGTGGAGTTTTTTCAAGGTGACAGTGGGAACTACTTCGACTACGCGCCTGCTATCGAGGGCATAGCGATCGTCCCCGACATAAAAAAGTAACATCAACATAGGGATACCATTGGAGATTTTAGATTCTGAAAGTCGGTCGAAAAAGCATTTTCAGAAATTTCGCTTAGTTTTGCAACAATTACGATTCTTTTGGAATTCTAGAGCTATCTTGGAAAAAGTGTATTTTCTGGAGACTCAACTTCTATGGGTTGGTTTAAAAGACTGTTTGGAATGGAAAAGCCTGAAGAGCAGGCTCAACCGATGGCAGAAGTAGTACAGCAAGCTGCCGAAGCACAATCGATTGCTCCTGCTAAAGTCGGCCCAGACGGAAATTTTGACGAAAGCGGCCTGGCGAAGCGGGTGGCCTTGGCTTTTGACGGCGATTCAGAAGTTGCTGATATCGAGACTGTTTGGGTTGCTCAGCTCAGCGGCACGGTTGTTCTCAAGGGTCAAGTTCCCAGTCAGGAAGTTCTTGACAAGTTGGTGGCCATTGCCTCTGCTGAAGAGGGTGCGACGGGCGTGCAAACCGATCAAGTGACAGTCGGGTAGTTCTTCGGATCTCGATCCGTTTCGTTCTGAGTACGATCGAATTAGTCAAAGCTCGATTAAACCCGCTATGGCGGGTTTTTTCCTGCCTTCTCACCCTCAAAATATTAATTTTTGTAAGTAAGCGCGCTTTAGTTAAAAAACAGTATAATTGAATACAGAAACTAAATAAGTTTTAGGTAACAAAAAGCAAACCTGACCTGACCCCGCCCAAAAACGGGTACAAGCCGGGACACTCATGAGGGTCGATCGCAAAATTTTAGACGAAAGTCCCAGCTACCAGATTCATCTGTGAAGTAAATCTAAAATCGACTGACGATCGTTTTTATCTCAATATAAGGATCGAAAAATATGAAACTCACTTATCGCGGTGCCAACTACGAGTACGACATTCCGACAGTGGATATGATCGAAGGGGAAGTCGCGGGCAAATATCGGGGTCAAGACTGGAACTATCGGTATCCGAGACACCTGGCTGTCCCCAAAAAATACGGCGGTATCAACTCTACCACAAAGCGAGATTTTCAAGCCCAGCAGCAGGTCACAACACCTTGCGCGGCGGTTGAATCTGCACCAACTGCTGCGGATTTGGCGCAAGTTCACCGATCGCATATTTGCAGTATTCTCGATCGGCGGAAACAAGTAGCCACAGCCAAAGGTGATGAAAGATTACTGCGCTTGCTAGAAAGAGAGTGGCAGCAAATGGCCTGTTAGGAAATAGCTTGGGAAAATTACAATCCCCGGTTCAATAACCAAAAAATAGGTTTGTAGTGAGGACTTCAGTCCGCATAAATCCAAAAACTCGCATTCCTCACTACCAAAACCTCGATCGCGCTTAACTAACCGAAGATAATATAAACTACGATCTTAAATTCAGCATCAAAAGCAAGTCAAGAAAGTGACAAAAATCCAACTTGCCTATCCCAAAATTCCCGACAGCAAAAACGCTCCATTAGATAAGTGCACAGCCTTTGAAAAGTACGATGGCACTAATCTGCATTGGGTTTGGGAACAGCAACTGGGCTGGTATGCGTTTGGAACACGTCGCGACAGATTTGATTTAGACGATCGCGGAATTGCAGAATTTAACGCTGCACATCCGGGTTTGGAGGAAGCGCCGCAGATTTTCGTCAGAGACTTCGCGAAATCTCTGGAAGTTGTATTTCAGGCGAACCCAGAATATCACAGCCCAGAAATCACGGTATTTACAGAGTTTTTTGGTGCTAGCTCATTTGCAGGAATGCACAAACAGGAGGAACCCAAAAATTTGGTGCTGTTAGACGTGCAGGGCGATCGAGGTATTGTCGATCCAGAGCAATTCCTTCGAGATTTCAGTTTAGTAAACATTGCCAGAGTTGTGTATCGCGGAAAGTTGACAGGCAAATTTATCGATGAAGTCCGTCAAGGAAAATACGGTGTAGCCGAAGGAGTTGTTTGTAAAGGAAAGGATAAGGCTAACAGTATCTGGATGGTCAAGATTAAAACTATGGCTTACATGAAAAAACTGCAACAAGCGTTTAAAAATGATTGGGAGACATATTGGGAATAAAATAGCGTTCGATCGATACCACGATTTTGTAGGGCGGGTTCGCCAAGATATCCAGCACAAATCCGAAATCTTGTCAACCCGCCCCGCCTCGATCGAGATCTGACGATCGCTAAATCGAACACGATCTCAAGGGCGAAACCGATTTAAACAATTGAAACTGGTTCCAGCACTTTTTGCTGTTTTGGGCGATCGATGGTTTCTAGCTGTTGCAGCAGTTGCGCTTTCACTTCATGACGGTAATTAAAGAAATGTTCGCCTAGGCCTAAAACAGTCATGTAATCGTAGAATAGACGAGGTTTAATCAGAGCGATCGCCATCATTTGCCACCAGAAACGAAACCGCGTCGAACGCATGACACCCTGACGCCAACAAACAGCCAAAAAATAGAACTTAATTGGGGCAATACTTAAGTGGATAAAAGCCCACTATAATAATTAAATACTCACATCGAAACGGCTAAAATATAAAGAGATAATGTATTATTTATTTAATTGCCCCTTGATTTTTAAACAAAAACTTATAAAATCTTGAAAATTCAGTAAATGATCTGAATTTGCCTCAACTCTTGCCATCAGTTGTTTAAGATAATATTCTTCTTGCACTTCTCTCGGTCTAGGTTTACTATAAGATAAATGCGTTTTTGAAGCCAAACTACGTTCTTTAAAAATTTCTCTAAGATAACCTTCATGAAACAGAGCTTTTGTTTTATATCCAAAAATATCCTTTGTATTTTCCCCATCTTGAACAAATTCACTCGCTAAATCTTCAGGATTATCTTGACTGACATCAAAATATTTAATATATTGCTTCAAAATTTCATTATGTTGTGGATTTCTCACAAAAAATTTTCGATTTCCTAAAAACCAAGTTTCCAGACAAACTTTCTGCACAATAACTTCAAGTTGACAATTTACCGGTAGAGATTGAAAAGGTTTATCTTTTAATTCCGACTTAATTTGCTCATCAGCTTCCGCTTGTTTCTCCGAAACTGTAAAACGATCTGCGTCTGTGAATACAACCAAGTAATTATATTGAGGAAATAGGTTTATTTCTTGGATAGCATTAGCAGTAACTCTATAGCAACTGGGAACGCCCATATCACTTTCGTAATAATAATTATTCTGAATTACCGCATCAAAACTATCCACTTCCGTCAATTCTGGAAGCAGCACAGATAACCACTTTTTATAAACAATCGGTTCTGTCTTTCCTTCAAATACAAAATACAAATTCATACTACGATTGTTTTTCGAGAATTTTATTTAACTGAATAAATGCGTCTTGTTTAGATTTACCTAGATGATAATCCGAGGCATTACAGGTTCTAATGTGTCCGCCTTGTCGAGTAACAATTTTCCAATATTCATAGGGAATATTATTTATAATATAAGGGTGATGACTGGTGGCAATAAATTGCAAGGTTTTATTTTCGTGAATCAGGTCATCAGTTAAGATATCAATACAATTAATTCCCAAACTATTCTCAAATTCATCAATCAATATTACCGAACCTTCATTTGACAGAAAAATTTCGCCAAGATGAATAATTGTACGTAACATACCCGAAGACATCCTATCTTCCCTAATCCATTTAGGCACAGATTTCTCTTTGATAGAAATAACAGGGACAAATATATCAGCAAATCCTTTGAACAAGTCGTCTGTTTTAAAAGGCTCAACTCTGACATCTTCGATTTGTTGAAAAACATCAATGAATCTTGACTTAATTGCTTCAAAAATATCTAACTTATTTTCATAAATCAGATATAGCTTAGTTCTAATATCCTCATCGCTATTTACTATGCTCTCTAAGGTTTGATATTTGTTTTTAATCGAGTGCAAAGATTGCTTTGAGCTTCTAAGACGCATACCGTTGATTGTATGGTCGCGATATTCTATTTTATTTACAGCATCAAAGGCTTCTTTTATAACAGTTTCTTCTTTTAATAAATACATCATTGATTGATGTGAAGAAAGCTTTGGTATTTGGCTATTTTTGAATTTTATCTCCTCTTTATTCCGCTCAACTAATACCTCATTTTTTGAAATTAATTTTTCATAAATAAATGATGATTTTTCATTTTCATCTGGGTTTTCTTTTTCAGGATCGTCAAAATTTAGTTCATTTGTTTCAACAGTATCAAAACCACCTTCCCAAAGAAATTCAGTGCCGCTTACAGTAGAAAATATGATTTTCCATTCCAATCCATTGATAGCTTTTCCATTAGCTATACGTTTTAAATCGATAATTCCACGCAGGATTTGGGTCTTACCTGCACCTGAGATGCCAACTAAAAGAGTTAAATTTGATGAAAATTTGATTTCATCAAAATCCCAACCCAAAAAATGATTTTTTAATTGGAGTGAAATAATTTTCATAAGTTAATTCTTTTTGTTCAAATTGCTAAAAATATTTAAATTGTTGCAGTTGAGCAATATTGTAGCATGGAAGAAAGAGGAGACGATCGCAAAACTTCAACCCTAAAATAGGCTGAAAATCTCTCCCCACTTCCCCCATCAACCCTTGACGCAAACCACCTGCTTCAGAGTCGCCACAACTTCCACCAAATCCGACTGCTGACTCATCACCTCCTCAATCGGCTTATAAGCCCCCGGAATTTCATCTAAAAATTCCTCATTTTTTCGACACTCAACCCCATCAGTTTGCCGCACAAAATCATCGAGAGTGAATACATTCTTCGCCTTACTGCGAGACATCAATCGCCCCGCACCGTGACTGCAACTACAGTAACTTTCAACATTTCCCTTACCTTTAACAATAAAAGATTTCGCCCCCATCGAACCAGGAATAATCCCCAAATCGTCAACTTGCGCGCGCACAGCACCCTTGCGAGTCACATACACATCTTCACCAAAATGCACCTCTTTTTCCGCATAATTGTGGTGGCAATTCACCTGCAACAGCGGCTTCGTAACTTTGCCACCCGCGAGATGCTTTTCCACAATTTTCTTAAACCGATTCATCATGATATCGCGATTAAAACTCGCATAATCCTGCGCCCACTGCAAATCGTGCCAATAAGCAGCAAACTCCGGCGTACCCGCTACAAAATAAGCTAAATCTTTGTCAGCCAAACTAATTTCTGCGAGTTTAGCTAAGTCTTTGGCAGTGTCGATGTGGTGTTGGGCTAGCAGATTGCCGATACCGCGCGAACCAGAGTGCAGCATCAGCCAAACCGAGTTTTCGGTGTCAACGCAAACCTCAATAAAATGATTGCCGCCGCCGAGGGAACCTAACTGTTTTAAAGCTTTATTATCTTGGTGCTGGACTCCTTGATGCAGTTCCTTGAAATCGCCCCATCTTTGCCAGTTGGTGACAGATTTTTCGACTTCTTTGTTTTCTGCAAATCCGACGGGAATTGCTGCTTCGATATCGAGGCGAATTTGTTTGAGTTTGCCTTCTAATTTGTTGGCGCTGAATGGCATTTTTACGGCCATCATCCCGCAACCAATATCCACGCCCACAGCAGCCGGAATAATTGCTTCTTTTGTGGCAATTACTGAACCGACTAAAGCTCCTTTTCCTAAATGTACGTCGGGCATTAATGCGACGTGTTTGAATACAAAGGGCAAAGATGCTACATTGGTTGCCATCTTGGTCTCTTTGTCGCCCAGGGCGTGATTTGCCCAGGATAATACTGGTTTTGGGGTGGATATTTCTAATTTTTCGTAGGGCATTTTTGTTTAAATATATTTAACTCGATCTACTGTGTAGTATATTTGTAGCACAAATATCGGCTAAGGTCAATAGCCCGATCGCCCAAAACGCGGTTTTCAACCAAAAAACTTACTTCAAACCTCGAATATCCGTTAAAAACCCCGATCGCAGGCAGAAAGTTTGTAGTGAGGACTTCAGTCCTCCAAAAGAGCGCCCTACAAGCTCAACCCGCTCGCAGTGCACACCCTACAGGCTACTTACAGGCGGTTATTTGTCGATCGCAAATACCAGTTGTTTCAGCACATCCAACCGCGAACAGTTCCAGTAATCGATGTGGGAAACGATTAAACCGTCGCCGTTAACCTTCAGTTCGCTTCTACCCGCGATCGCCATTTTCGGTTTCCAAGGTAGCGGCGCGATCCAACTCAGAGTCCAGCGAGTTTGTACAGTATCTCCAGACTGAGAAATATCGTGCAAGTCGAGTTTAATCTGTTGAAAAAAAGTTCCCATAAACCCGATCATTTTTCGGTAGCGATCGACTCCAGTAAATCGATTTACTGGGTCTTCAAAATAAACATCTTTTGCATAAATGCTGTAAGTCTGATTTTCAGGAAATCTGCGGTAGTCATCTTTAAGAATTTCCAGAATATTCATTATTATTAATCATACGCCTTAAATCACTATAATATAATCATACCAAAAAATAGGGTTTCCCATCCGGGTTCCCAGGATTCCCCAAGTTTTTAGAACAGGGTATAAATTCCAGTCTTAAAAACCTTGTCCTCAACTGTCAACTGTCAACTATCAACTGTCAATTATGATCGACCTCTACACTTTTACCACACCGAACGGCCGCAAAGTCTCGATCATGCTCGAAGAAATAGGTTTACCCTACAACGTGCACGTCATAGACATCAGCAAAAACGACCAATTTAGCCCGGAATTCATCGCCATCAACCCCAACAGCAAAATACCCGCTATAGTCGATCGCGATAACAGCATTACAGTCTTCGAGTCAGGCGCCATCCTGATCTATCTAGCCGAAAAAGCAGGCCAATTTCTGCCCACAGACAAACACAAATACTTTCAAGTCATGGAGTGGCTGATGTTTCAAATGGCCAGCGTCGGGCCAATGTTCGGACAACTAAACCACTTCAGACGTTTTGCACCCGAACAAATTCCCTATGCAATTCAACGCTACGAAAAAGAAACCTTGCGCCTCTACGGAGTATTAGATTCTCAACTAGCAAAATACGAATACATTTGCGGCCACTATTCGATCGCGGATATCGCGACTTATCCGTGGGTGGCTATTTACGAATTTCAAGGATTAACCCTCGACAACCATCCCCACCTCAAACGTTGGGTAGAAAACTTGCAGAAGCGTCCCGCCGTTGAGCGCGGTATGGCTGTTCCAGCTATACAAAAATAGCACTTTTTGTAGCGGGCTAGGAGCAACGCCCCACAATCAAATATTCTGGTTTTGGGCGGGCTAGAAGCCCACCCCACAATCAAATATTCTGGTTTTGGGCGGGCTAGAAGCCCACCCCACAATCAAATATTCTGGTTTTGGGCGGGCTAGAAGCCCACCCCACAATCAACTTCACTCTTTCTTTGTGGAACGGGCTTCTAGCCCGTTCAAAAAAATCCCTCAAACCTAATCAGCAAAGTGCTTAATAATCGCTTCAGCAAACTCCGAACACTTTAACTCAGGTACAGGCGGCTCCATCAACCTTGCCAAATCGTAGGTAACTTCACCGTTAGAAATTGCCGCGCCCAAACCCTTCTTAATCAAATCTGCCGCTTCCTGCCATCCCATATATTCTAACATCATCACTCCCGACAAAATCAGGGAACCGGGATTAACTCGATCGAGACCGGCGTGTTTAGGTGCAGTGCCGTGAGTCGCCTCAAAAACAGCACATTCATCACCAATATTCGCACCGGGGCCCATGCCCAATCCGCCGACAATTGCTGCGGCAGCATCTGACAAATAATCGCCGTTTAAATTCATCGTTGCCAAAATCGAATATTCGGCTGGTCGAGTTTGAATTTGTTGGAAAATACTGTCAGCAATTCGGTCATTGACCATAATTTTTTCCTTCCACTGCCCGCTACCGTGACTTTCCCAAATTGCGGACAGAACATCGGCAACTTCTTTACAAATTACTGCTTGTTTTTCCGGAGTCAAAGCATCGTAGCCCGGATCTATTTGGCGGGCATTTTCTTCTAAGCTAATCTCGGAATTGTGCTCTTTGTTGCCGAGAATCCAGGACTCTCTTTCTGTTACGCAATCAGCACGAAATTCGGTGGTTGCCAACTCGTAACCCCAATCTCGGAAACCTCCTTCGGTGTATTTCATGATGTTGCCTTTGTGCACCAAGGTTACTTGCTGCTTATCTTTTGGCAACCGCAAAGCGTGGGTAATTGCCCGCCGCACTAAACGCTGAGAACCACTTTTGCTAATTGGTTTAATGCCGATCGCAGAATCGAGGCGTATTTGTTTTTTGCCGTGTTCTGGCGTTGCAGGAATTAACTCATTGTTGAGGTATTCAATTAGTTTGTTACCGATTTCGCTGCCTTGTTTCCATTCAATTCCCAGGTATATATCTTCTGTATTTTCCCGGTAAATAATTACATCTAGCAGTTCGGGAGTTTTGTGCAGCGATGGGGTGCCATCGTAATATTTGCAGGGCCGCACGCAGGCGTAGAGGTCAAATATTTGGCGCAATGCTACGTTGAGCGATCGAATTCCGCCACCTACTGGGGTTGTCAGCGGGCCTTTGATGGCGACGCCGTACTCTTTGATGGCATCTAGGGAATCTTGGGGTAAATACTGGTAAGTACCGTAGACATCGCAGGCTTCGTCGCCTACGTAAATCTTGAACCAGTTGATTTTCCGCTGGCCTCCGTAAGCCTTTTCTACGGCAGTATCCATGACTTTCTGGGATGCTGGCCAGAGGTCTACGCCCGTACCGTCACCGCGTATGAAGGGGATAATTGGGTCGTTGGGGACGATCGGCGAACCGTCTTTGAATGTAATTTTAGAACCAGTTGTGGGGGCTACAATCTTTTCGTACATATCTTAACAGTGCGGATAGCAATTCTCCTTATTTTGCCACGATTATCTGTCTAAACCTCAAATTTTTCTAAATAATTGCCAAAAATTTGGATGACTTTATTTTTTACCGCACAGCAAAGCAGATGAACGCAGATAAACGCAGATTCTTTTGATGATGTCTTTATTTGCGATATTTTTCCTTCTGCATATTCTTTTTCACAACCCACAAAATAAAGCCGATGACAATAGTCACGGCAACTATTTTGGAAACGGGAGCGAGGTAATCATCTACAAGTGCATAATTTTCACCTAATTTATATCCGGCAAAAGTGAGGAAACTCACCCACAAAATTGTGCCGATTGTTGAGTAGACTAAAAACGGGATTAAAGCCATATTGTTGATGCCGGCGGGCAGGGAAATCAGAGTGCGAACTCCCGGTACGAGGCGACACAAAAATACGGCTTTGTTGCCGTGTCTGTTAAACCATCTATTTGATTTGTCAATATCTGCACCGGATACTGTAATCCATTTGCCATATTTGTCTGCTAAATTTCTCAAGCGTTCTTCGCTCAATAATTTGCCGGCATAGTACCAGGGAAGTGCTCCGAGAATGGTGCCGATTGTCCCTGCTGCGATCGCCAGGGTTAAGTCCATATCGCCCTTCGATGCGGTGAATCCTGCCAGCGGCATGATCAATTCTGAGGGGATCGGCGGGAACAAATTTTCTAAGAACATCAACAGTGCAATGCCGAGATAGCCCATCGACTGCATTGTGTTAGTTATCCATTCAACCATTTTGATTTAATAATTGGTAATAGGTAGTCAGTAGTCAGTAGTCATTAGTCAGTAGTTTGCTCGTTCCTAGGCTCTGCCCATTGGTGACAACTTAAGACTGAAAGCCCTGAGAAATGTCGTTTTTACCTGAGTCTAGATCCCCCTAAATCCCCCTTAAGAAGGGGGACTTTGAGAAGATTCCGGTTCCCCCCTTATTAAGGGGGGTTAGGGGGGATCTAGACTTCGACACAAACAAGAAAGACTATCGGTTTAACATTAACTTGCCAGCAATGGGATTGCCGCTACAACTCAATACTATGATTAAGTGCCCGAAGTCCAGGAGTTGGTGTACTCAATTTGATCGGGAGTCAAGGTATCAATGTAAATACCCATTGCTTCCAATTTGAGACGCGCGATTTCTCTGTCAACTTCCACAGGGATTGAGTGAATACCTGGCTCTAGTTTGCCTTTGTTTGTGACAAGATGTTCGGCGGCTAAAGCTTGGTTGGCAAAGCTCATATCCATCACGGCGCTAGGGTGTCCTTCGGCGGCGGCTAGGTTGATCAAACGGCCTTCGCCCAAGACAATAATCGACTTGCCATTATTGAGACGGTATTCTTGAGTGAAAGAACGTACTGTCTTCACGCCAGTGCTTTTTGCACCGAGGGATTTGAGGTCAATTTCGATGTCGAAGTGACCGGAATTGCAAACCATTGCGCCGTCTTTCATGGTGTCGAAATGTTCGGCACGAATGACGTGTTTGTTGCCGGTGACGGTGATGAAAATGTCTCCGACGGTGGCTGCTTCGTCCATTGGCATCACGCGGAAACCGTCCATCACTGCTTCGATCGCCCGAATCGGATCGATTTCGGTGACAATTACGTTAGCGCCCATGCCGCGAGCCCGTTGTGCCGTGCCTTTGCCGCACCAACCGTAGCCTGCAACTACAATATTTTTACCGGCTAACAAAATATTGGTAGCGCGGATAATGCCGTCTAGAGTAGATTGACCGGTACCGTAGCGGTTGTCGAAGAAGTGCTTGGTGTCGGCGTCGTTGACGTTCATTGCGGGGAAAGTCAGCACACCGTCTTTCAACATAGCGCGCAGGCGCACGATGCCTGTGGTGGTTTCTTCGGTGGTGCCGATCAAGTCGGAAATTTGGTTGGGGCGGTGCTGGATCAGGGCTGCTACCACGTCGCTGCCGTCATCGATGATGATGTTTGGACGGTGATCTAGGGCTGTGTTAACGTGACGTTCGTAGGTAGCCGCGTCTTCTCCTCTCAGGGCGAAGACGGAAATGCCGTAGTCTTCAACTAGGCAAGCTGCTACGTCATCTTGGGTGCTCAAGGGGTTGCTAGCGATGAGTACAGCGTCTGCACCGCCCATTTTCAGCGCGATCGCCAAATGAGCTGTTTCTGTGGTGACATGGCAGCAAGCTGAAATACGGATGCCTGCGAAGGGCTTTTCTTTAGCGAAGCGTTCTTGAATTTGACGCAATACCGGCATTTCGCGGCCGGCCCACTCGATACGTTGCTTGCCCAACGGGGCGAGGGATAAGTCTTTGACTTCGTGTTTAATCTGAACTGATGTTGCAACCATTTTACGTAATTTCTCAGAAATCATTCAACTTTGTTAGTTGTACCAGATTAACCTAGGTCGCTGCAAGTTCCCCGATTTATAGATATTGTGCCCGATCGACCTTTTTGACACACACCAGTCTCGCACTCCTCGCCATCAATCTTTTTTATTAGCGCGGCGTTCTTGAATTATATGAATAACTGAAGGCACAAAAGAAAGTACAATTATTACACCAACAATCGGCAGTAAATATTGGTCAACTTTGTCCGGAGGAATCATCTTTCCCAAAAAATAACCGAGTAGAGTCAGCCCCACCGTCCACACAAACCCGCCGATCAGGTTGTAAAACATAAAAGTTTTGTATTTCATTGCCGCCACTCCCGCCACTATCGGTGCAAAAGTGCGGACAATTGGCATAAATCTCGCCAGTACAACTGCTTTTTGGGCGTGTTTTTCGTAGAAGTTTTCGGTTTTATCTAAATATTCTTTCTTAAACAGCCACGAATCTTCCTTGTTAAATAAGCGACGGCCCCAACGGTGTCCGCTTGCATAGCCGACATTATCGCCAGCCACCGCGCAGACAAAACACCCAAAAATTAGCGTCCAAATATTCATAGAGTTTGGCCCCGACGCCACAATTCCCGCAGCAAAAAGCAAGCTGTCTCCCGGCAGAAAAAAACCGAACAGCAATCCGGATTCTGCGAACACAATAGCCCAAATTCCCAAATAGCCGAAGGTTTTAATCAGTTGCTGCAAATCAAAATTCATCTTTCTGTTTTTCCGGGGAATGAACTCAGCAGTACATATGACATCTCGGATATCATTGTCTGTTGAATATAGCATAAACGAGGGTCAGGCAAAATAATAAATTAGCCAGCGATCGATATATTTACCTAAAAATTTTTAGTTCAAATTTAACAATGGGCGCCATAATTCAACAAATCCAAACTAGCTTGTTAAATCTGCTGGGTCAAGCGATCGAGGCAATGCCTTCAATAGCAGCGGCTGTGGTAGTTATTGTGCTGACGAACACGGCAGCAAAGTTTGTTAGCCTCGCAGTCTCGGCAGCTACTCAACAGACTGTCAAAAGTTTATCCTTGCGATCGCTCTTGGTGCAGATAGCCTTTGCCCTCACTTGGGCGGCTGGCAGTTCGATCGCCTGCGTCATTGCTTTCCCGGCTTTGCGTCCCGGAGACATCATCGGTTTGTTAGGATTGGGTTCAGTAGCTGTTAGTTTTGCCTTCCAAGACATCTTCAAAAACTTTTTAGCGGGAATATTAATGCTGCTGCACGAACCGTTTCAATTAGGCGACCAGATAGTTGTAGAAGGCTTTGAAGGTACAGTCGAAGAGATTTCGATGCGATCGACTCAAATTATGACTTATCAGGGAGAGCGAGTGATTGTGCCGAATGCGATCGTCTTTACCAATTCAGTGCGGGTACTCACAGCCATGCCGCACAGGCGAACTGACTTGCCTTTAATTTTGGACTACGATACCGAACCTTCCTTGGCAATTGAAACCTTGGTCAAAGCTATTTCTGAAGTCGAAGGTGTTTTTTCGCAACCAACCCCAGAAGTAGATATTTCAGGTCTTAACGATGGTTCTTTGCATCTGATTGTCCGTTATTGGACGCTGCCGGAACTTTTCACAGGTGCGACGGACAAAAACCAGGGCTGTGGTGGCGATTCTAGCCGCGTGCGATCGAGCGGAGATTAAAATTCCTCAACCCGTACCGGTAAAGTTGTATGACTTACGCTCCTCGAACAACTCTGCGTCAAATTCAGCTAGCGACGCATAATTAAGGATCGCAAATTAAATAATTTACACAAGTTTGTGGAATGGGCGTCCCGCCCGTCCAGAAAGGACGGGCGGGACGCCCATTCCACAAGAATAATAAAGATTGTAAGTTATTTAATTCTCATTCCTAAGCTACTGCCAGAGTGGGAGAGTGGGAGAGGGGGAGAGAGGGAAAGGGGGAGATGGGGAGATGGGAGCATCTCAATTTTTGCAAAAAGCATTTTTTATTCTAGTGCTGTCCCCGCTCGCGTATTTTATAAGCCAATACGGTTGACTTAACGCTTTTTGACGAATGTCATCTCAGGATTTTCTAGGCAATACAGGCATTTCTTGAAAGTCAGATTGTTCTTAAGTCAACCGTATTGTTTTATAAGGAATGAGAATTAAATAACTTCCACAAGTTTGTGGGATGGGCGTCCCGCCCGTGCTTTTTGGACGGGCGGGACGCCCATCCCACAATAACAATTAAAATTGTAAGTTATTTAATTTGCGATCCTAAGCAAGCGAGTGGGGACAGCACTACAAATGCAAAACAGAGATTCTCCCTGCGAAACATCCTCTTCCCTTTTCCGGCGTTGCTGATTTACGGTAACGGTATGAAAGGCTAAATATGCCAGTCATAGAAACCAGTATCGACAAAGCTTGGGGATTTTTAACTTATTTTTTTCATACCCTGATTAAGCAACGCCCCTTTTCCTTCTTCTTTCTTCCTTATTCCTGATGACTACTGACTAATGACTTCTTTCTTCAAGCAAAAGGCGAGCCGATTTCCCATCAGCGCGCCTGAAAATTTTATGCTTTTTTTGTCAAACGTAATTGAACAGATCGTTCCGTTTCAAAAAATTATCAAACTGTCTTGCTAGCGCGGCGGCGGCGGGCTGCAACCAAGCCGCCCAAACCGAGAGCCAAACCAGTCATGGTAATCGGTTCGGGAACTGCTTCTGCGCTGACGGTGAAGTCTTGGAAGTCTGCGTCGTTACCGCCACCGCGATCGTCAAAGGAGATCAGAGTGCCTCCGTTAGACAGAGAAGCTGTTCCATTTGTATAGCTTCCAGCAGCTTGGAAAGCGTTTGTTGTTTCTCTGCCGAGCGCTGTCCACAACGAGGATCCGCCAAACACGGCTTGTTGGGTGCCAGCGTTCAATGCCGAGGTCGAGTAGACAGTGCCGCCATCGCCGCTGTTGAGTCCCAAAGTGTAAACTTGATTTGCCAGGAATGTGAATACTGCTGTTCCCGAACCCAAGACTGTATTGCCCAAAGATCCTTTCCATTCGTTCTGGTCGCCATTGTCAGAGGATTTAGTTTCCGAAAACAGCGTGCTAACTAGAGATGTCACCGAGCCCACGCTGTAAATTCCCAAAGAGGAAGTGTAGCCACCGTGAGACTCTTTGAAGTTAAACTTGACATCTGTATTGTTGGCGAAGGTGATACCGTTGGTACCAAAGGAGAAGGCTTGGGCTGGAGATCCTGCCCCTAACAAAGCGGTGGCGACTGCGGTAGCTGTTAGGGCGGATAAGAGTTTGGTATTCATGACCTGATTCCTTGTGTTGCAATAATTAATTAATAATTTCATTATCTGATAGTTTGTGTTTGTTTTTTTCACTTTATGTGAATTTTGACCAACTCTTTATCAAGCCTTTACAATACCTTTATAAATGCTGTCGAGCCAATCGGTAAGCGGGCGATCGCTCCCTAAAAATACACACCAAAAATTATAAAAATTAGGGCTATAAACCTTGCACTCGCGGTCATGCGAGCGCTAACCCCCAACATAGATTTCGGTGAGTTTATCCTAATTTTTAATTTTCTTCCAAGTCTAAATCTTTAACAGCCAACACTTAGGTACAAACACTGTCAGTCTATTTTAGATTTTAGATTTTAGATTTAGTTGCACGATTGAATCTGGGAGATTGAACTCGGGTAGAAAATTTTGGCTTGTACCCTGACGCTCGTGCACGTGGGACGGTACCTGTTTTTGGGCAGGGTCACTGTCTGGGAATCTAACAGTTATAAAAGTTTTCTATTAATCCAGAAACTAGGAATATTTGTTGTTTCCAACTCGCGTATGGGAATTAAAGTAGTCGATCGCTCGGGTAAATTACTTACAAAGTGCGATCGTTTGGTTTAGGTCTTGTGGTTGAACAACACAGAGCCCGCACCGTGATGGATCCCAAAGATGCGATCGAGAGGGGCTTTCTGCTTTGAAAATTGCCAAAAAGCAGATTTCCATCAGAAAATACCATATATAGATGCGCTTGGCAAGCCCTATTCGCGATAGATCGTCAGATCGCATCAAAAAAGACCGCTGTAGCGTTCCTCAGCCCAAGGTTCGCCCCTGCGGTGGTAGCCGTTGCGTTCCCAAAAACCGAGTTGTTCGGTTTCTGTAAACTCCAGGCCGTTAATCCATTTCGCGCTTTTCCAGGCGTAGAGGTGCGGAACTACCAACCGCATCGGGCCGCCGTGATCGGGGGATAGCGGTTCGCCGAAGACGGTGTGGGCGAAAAAGTTTTCTTCTCGGAGGAAGTCGGCGATCGCAATATTAGTAGTATAGTCGCCGTAGCAGTGTTCCAGGACGTGGAGGGCTTTAGGATCGACTTCTATGCTGTTCATAAAATCCGTGACTTTGACTCCTGTCCACTGCACGTCTAGTTTTGACCAGCGGGTGACGCAGTGAAAATCCGCAGTAAAGTTACTTTGGGGCATGGCCTGGAAGTCAGACCAAGTGAAGGTTTTTGGTTTTGCCAATCCCCAGACTTTAAATTCCCAAGTCTCAATGCTGACGGAGGGTGTATCGCCGTAAGTCAGAACGGGAAAGCCGTTGGCGAGGTATTGACCCGGGGGGACGCGATCGCTGTTATCTGATTCTGGCTTGCGAAAAAATTTGCCCTGCATTTATTCAAACTCTACAGTAAATGACTGCAATCCTCAGTATAACTTAGAGACAACTACAAACAACAGCTTTACCGGTGGATGATTTACCGACTTTGACCGAAATTGCAACGCTTGATTTTTTCCCGTTTTCGCCACCGAAATGATGCTGATGAACATTGGCGAATTATTAAAATATTGCTGCCGCAAGTGGAGTTTGCGAGATCGTTTTAGGATGGCAACCTCAGCGACTGGGGAAACGTTTTCACGTGCAGATTGCCCGAGGATGCGTAGAAAAAATATATTAGAACTGGGAGTGTCGATCGGCTATGCTAAAGAGAGAAAATTCACACCACACTCAAACTCAAAAGGCTAGTTCCAGCATTTAATATTGATGTAGCACAATGATATATCCTACACCAACTACCACGATTCGGCTTTCGCCGGCGCTAAGCGATGTCTACCGAAACATTAGTTAACTGGCTCGAAGAGAACACCGAATTAGGTATATTATCCCGCGATATCTTACAGGCGATCGCGCTTGAAATGGAAATCTCAACTTTTCCCCCGGGATTTCGAGTGGTAATCGAAGATGCACCAGTCACCAATCTCTACATCCTAGAAAGAGGACAAGCCGATCGCTACCGCCGCAAACAACCGGGTTTAATGTGGGGGAGTAGTTTGTTACCGGGGGCGATCGTCAATTTATCGGCACTCCAGCGATCGCAAGCTGCGGATAGTCGCATTATTACTCGTACAGAATGTCAATTTTGGGTCATTAGTGCCGATCGCTGGCGCAGTTTGCTCGAAAGATATCCACGCATCACCGAAGCCTACGCTCAACGCTTGGCCGCGAAATTAGAGCAGCTAGAAGCAGAAATCGCCTACGAAAGAGAGCGTCAAAATGCCCTTCGTAGCTATCTAGTACCGCAGGCGAAACGGGGAGTAATTGGGAATAGCCGTTATGCGGTAAAATTGCGCCAACAAATTCGGGCTGCATCGAGTGACGAGCGATCGGTGTTAATCTCTGGCGAACCTGGTTTAGAAAAAGATAATTTAGCTGCTTTAATTCATTTCGGTTCAAGTCGTCGCAGCGAACCAATTATTCAGATCAAAAGTGCCTTGCTTCAGAGCAATGGAGCAGAAATATTCGGGCGTTTGGGCGGTAAGCCAGGGTTGTTAGAATGGTTGGGAGAAGGGACGTTAATTTTAAATGACGTTCAAGAATTACCCGCTCAATTAAGCCCCCAAATTCAGCAACTATTAACCCAGGGAACCTATACCCCAGTTGTCAGAGAAGGACAAATACCGCCGCAACCGCGTTCTAGCAATGCTCGAATAATTTTAATCTCAGAAATCGTCCAACCCCAGCTAGATAAGCTGACGCAACACAAGATTAAAGTACCGTCATTGCGGGTGCGTAAAGAAGATTTAGAAGCACAAGTCAACTATTATCTCAACATCTTTTGTCGCCAAAAGAAATTAGTCAAGCCCCAAGTCACGCCCGAAGCAATTCGCCGCTTGCAAGCCTACGATTTTCCAGGGAACTTGCAGGAATTGCAGGGGATGGTCGATCGCGCTTTAGTTCAAGCACAGGGAAGTCAGGTATTAACAGAAGAAGTGTTTTGGGCGCAGGCGGCGAAGCAACAAAAATTTCGACTCAATTTATTCAAGATATATCCCAAATTTCGGCAATTTTTACGGAGCGATTGGTATCCCGATCGCGTAAATTATTGGTTTACCACTTGGGTATTTGCATTAGTGGTAACTATCCTGTTTGTTGCTCCCCAAGATCGACAGCATAATTTTGCCCTAAATATCTTTTGGGCTTGGTGGTGGCCGTTAATTTTATTATTATTCCCTATCCTCGGGCGATTGTGGTGTGCTTTTTGCCCCTTTATGATTTATGGAGAAATCGTCCAAAAGCTCTCGCTGAAAATTTTTCCGCGAACTCTCAATAAATGGCCGCGCCAATTAGCTGAAAAATGGGGCGGCTGGTTTCTATTCGGAATGTTTACTTTGATATTTCTGTGGGAAGAGTTGTGGAATTTAGAAAATACCGCCTATTTATCCAGTTGTTTGTTATTGCTAATTACGGCGGGCGCGGTAATTTTTTCGCTGATATTCGAGAGGCGGTTTTGGTGCCGTTATTTATGCCCGATCGGCGGCATGAATGGATTATTTGCTAAACTCTCAATTATCGAACTGCGCGCCCAACAAGGAACCTGCGCGGCGGAATGCAGCACCTACCATTGCTATAAAGGAGGCGAAGGTTTTGGGGAAGGATTAACTACTAATGGATGTCCGGTTTATTCCCATCCCGCGCAATTAACCGATAATAAAGATTGCGTGTTGTGCATGACTTGCTTAAAAGCTTGTCCGCATCGATCGGTAGAATTAAATCTGCGCCCTCCCGGAATTGAATTGTGGACTACCCACGTTCCCCACGGTTATGAAGTTGCACTATTATTTCTATTATTAGGCGGAATTTATATCCACCGCTTGCCGGAGATAAATATTTTGTTGGGGCTGGGCATCAATTTAGAACAATTTTTACCACATTTAGGAATGTCAATCGCGGTGTTAATTATTCCGCCGATGATTCCGTTATTTGCCTATGCAGTCATGCAAGCAATTTATCGATTGGGAAAAGCAGAAACTCTCCCATTTAAAATTACTAAACCCCTTTCATTTGTCTGTCTCGCCTACGGATATCTACCTCTAGTTTGGGGCGGTAGTTTGGCTCACTATTGGCGATTGGGTTTGCAGGAAGGCGGGCGAGTGATTCCCGTAGCTTTTGCGACTTTCGGACAAATTAGAGATGATTTGCCGAGTTTTGTGGGAGATCCGGCGGTGATTAGTTTCTTGCAAGGTCTAACTTTAATTGTGTCATTGTTGGTGACGATATTTGTGACTCAGAAAATTGCCAAGCGATCGATTAAATCTTTGATGCCGCAGCATTTAGCGAGTTTGTGTTTGATGGTGAGTTTGTGGTATGCGATCGTGGGAAATTAATGTAAAATAAAACAAGGAGGATTTACTATGACTTCACAACTTCAACAAGCGATCGATCTTGCTCAGTCACTGTCATTGACAGAACAACTTGAACTACTTAAAACACTATCCGATATTATTCAACGCACCCATTCTCTGGAAACTCAAGCTGCAACAACAGAGGAAGATACAGATTTTTCACGTCTCAGCTTTCGCCAATCTTGGGAGCAAGCAATAACCGGACAAACCTTACCCCTTTCTCAACTGTGGGAGGGAATCGACGTTGACTAATTCTCCCCTTGTTGAGATTCGTCTCACACCTGAATTTCAGCGAAAACTGAAAAACCTCGCCAAGAAATACCGCCAAATTCCAACCAATATTCAACCTGTGCTTGAACAATTACAAGTTGGAGAATTTCTGGGAGATAGAATCCCTGACATTGGCTTCCCAGTTATGAAGGTGCGGATTAGAAACAGCGATACTCAAAAAGGTAAGAGTGGTGGTTATCGCCTAATTTACTGGATTTCATCAACCACGCTGATTGTTTTACTGGACATTTACTCAAAATCAGAGCGCGAAGACATTGAGATAGAGGAGATTCGTCAAATTATCAAAGGGTTCAGCACAACTCCTGAAGAAACAGATGCTTGAGTTTTTTCGTTTTAATCACGCAAGTAAGCCAGCTTGAAGCAAACTATGTCAATACCGAAAAAAGGAACAAGAAAAATCCTTGTTGACGGGGAGCCTTTCATCTGGCTCATCCGCAGACAAGCTAGTAATATGCAAGCAGACTACGGTTGCGGAAAGCTTCATGTTGCTGTCGAACACGCTGAAAATTCTGGTTCGGTATTAGTTATTATTACCGATCGACCTCACCCTCAAGATTGTCTTCGATCCAACAAAGTAATACCAGTAACACCCTCTGATGTAGCACAATGGATACGGCAAGCGATGCAACTCGGATGGCAGCCAATGCGATCGGGAATAACTTTTCGCGTGCAAATTGCAGGGCAGTGTATGGAAAAAATATAATGCTTTATGCTGTTGCCCAACATTAAGCATTATATTAAAGCTAATTCAGTTGATTTGGTAAATGTAAACATCGTCTGAAAGTTAAAAGTGTATAATTAAGTTGACAACCACAGAGAACTGCGATGACTATTCTGAAACCCCGTTATAGCAAGCAAGAGTTTGCACGACTTGGCGATGAGATATACGATCGCATAGTGCGATCGCAAGTTGAGCCGAGTAACAAAGGTAAAATTGTGGCGATCGATATTGAGACATCTGCATGGGAGATCGATAGTAACGAGATAGTTGCCTGTAGCCGACTCCGAACAAAGTACCCCACTGCTCAGATATGGATCGTGCGCGTTGGTTCAACCTATGTGCGTCGTTTTGGTGCCGGTCGCATCCAAAAAGCCAAATGATTACAGGAGTAGTTAACGGCGATTATGAACCAATTCTTCGCATATCCATCTACAGCAATAACGGTGAACTATACGAGCGAGATGCTGTTGTAGATACGGGTTTTAATGGCTGGCTATCTCTACCACCAGATTTGGTTGTTATTTTAGGATTGCCTTGGCAGAGACGAGGACGGGCAATACTAGCTGACGGCAGTGAGAGTATATTTGATATCTATGAAGCAACTATTCTCTGGGATAGTCAGCCAGTTACTATACCAATTGATGAAGCTGATTCAGATCCACTTATTGGTATGTCATTGATGGATGGCTACGAGCTAACAATTCAGATTGTAGACAGCGGTATCGTAACTCTCAAAAAAATATAAAGTCTAACAAATTACTACGCTCGATGCTGGGCAACAAAGTTGACAAAGGACGCTAATTGTGATAATAATATTTACACATTCAAATATATATAGCCTTTCTCAAAAAGATGAGGTATGACTGACAGCTTGTATAACCAGTTCAACTAAGAGGGCCCAAGCCCAACAACATACCTCATCTTTCTGAGAACCGCTATAGTTATCGACCCACTCCAAACAAAGAAACCGGGTTCTCAACCGAGATAGAGGGCCTCAAGCAAGTATTTGGATAAAAACCAGGTTGTCGATCGCCACCCGTGCGTAAGTCCTAATCTCCCAAAAATTGTCAAAAATAATTTATTAAATATAAAAAATCATCGCGAACTTATGAGCGAATTATCAACCAGACCAGCCCTAATTACCAAAGTTATCCCCGACAGCATCTGCGCGGAAATGGGATTTGATGCCGGAGACTCCATCGTCGCCATCAACGGCCAAAAACCCCGCGACTTGATCGACTATCAATTCCTGTGCGCCGATGAATTTCTGGAACTAGAAGTTTTAGATGCTAAAGGCAAAACTCACAAGTTGGAAATAGAAAAAGAGTATGACGAAGACTTGGGTGTGGAATTTGAAACCGCCCTCTTCGACGGATTAATTCAGTGCAACAACCGCTGTCCTTTTTGCTTTATCGACCAGCAGCCTCCGGGAAAGCGCGAAACTTTATATCTCAAGGATGATGACTACCGCCTCAGCTTTCTTTATGGCAGCTATCTGACTCTCACCAATCTGACTGAAAAAGAATGGAACCGAATCGAACAAATGCGACTTTCTCCTCTTTATGTTTCCGTGCACGCTACGGAACCGGATGTGCGAATTCGCTTGTTGAAAAATTTTCGGGCTGGGAAGATTTTAGAACAAGTTAAATGGTTTCAAGAGCGCCGCTTGCAAATTCACGCTCAAGTTGTGGTTTGTCCGGGGATTAATGATGGCGAACATTTGGAACGCACTTTGTTGGATTTGGCAAAGTTTCATACTGGAAATATCCCGGCTGTAGCGTCGGTGGCTGTGGTGCCGGTGGGTTTGACTCGCTTTCGTCCTGCTGAAGATGAATTGATTGCTGTAACTGCGGAAAAAGCGCGGGAAGTTATCGCGCAAGTGCAGAAAATTCAAGCGGTTTTGAGTCAAGGGAAAGGCGGTAAAAAGGCTAATAAAAAAAGTTCAAAATTCACCCCCCCCAGCCCCCCCTTACTAAGGGGGGGAGAAGAGTTAGAAGATTTAGAAGATTTAAACTTCCCTGTGGTAAGGGGAAATTCAAAATCGCGCTGTATTTGGCTGGCTGATGAGTGGTTTTTAATCGCGGGTTTGGATTTGCCGTCGGCGGCGGATTATGAAGATTATCCCCAAATTGGTAACGGTGTGGGTTCGATTCGGCAGTTTATTGGGCAGTTTGAAACGGCTTTTGCTAAGCTGCAACCGCTGCCAGTTATTGGGCCGCGCCGGTTGGTTTGGGTGGTGGGAAATGCTGTTGAAAAGGCTTTTTTGCCGATCGCACAACAACTAAACCAAATTCCCGGCTTGTCTGTCAACATGGTGGCACTGTCCAGCCGCTACTGGGGACAAACTATCACTGTTACGGGTTTGCTCACCGGGCAAGATTTACTCGAAGCTTTGCAGGGAAAAGACTTGGGAGATGGTATCCTCCTGCCCTCGGTTATGCTAAAACAGGGGGAACCTCGTTTTCTTGACGACATGACCGTAGAACAGCTCGAAAAATCGCTGAAAACCCGGATTTTGCCGGTAAGTGGCGTAGAGGAACTAATCTCGGGGGCGATCGGTCTGGCAACTGCTGAAGTTCAATTGTAAATTTTGAATCAAGCCTTTACAAGCAAGACAAGTACGGTAATTGTGACTTGCAACTGTCGAGTTCAGGAACCAAACTAGAAACTTGAGACCTCAATCTTGCTCTAAAATTGTCTCTAGAATTGCAAAGTAATTAAAAAATTATGCGTGTTTTTCGTCAAATCGTGGTGGTCGGAGTGGGCGCTGCAATTACTTTCAGCAACGCCGGACAGAGTGCTTCAGCACAGCCTCCGGCTCAATCTCAGGACGGTTCCCCCCTTAGCAATCCGATCGAATTAGCGCAGAATATTCGATCGACCTCCAACACATCCTCAGAACCAACATCAGAAGATCCACAACAGTCGATCGCCCAAAACCCACCAACCTCGGAGTCTCAGGAACCTGGGGAAGCTACGGCAGCAACTCTCCCAACCGAGTCAGACCAAGCATCAAAGCCCCAACAGGCTGCTCCGGCTGCCCCATCAACCCAGCAGCAGGAGTATTTGGCGCAGTCTCCAAAACCAGCACCGGCAAACAATCGGCAGAAACCTGTCCCGAGCAACCCCAACAATGTTCCGGTGCCGAATTTACCAGCACCAGTTCCCCGCGGCACTCCGAATGAAACTTTCCCGCCTCTGACCCCGAAGGGCATTTTAGACACCAAGCCCCCGGCTTCCCTAGCACCCAACCCGAATCCGCTACAGTTTCCGACAAAGCCCGAGGATGTCAGAATCGAGGAAATTCAGTCAATTACTTTGCAGCAGGCGATCGATCTGGCCCGCCGCAACAGTCAAGTTTTGCAAATCGCCCAGAAACAAGTCGAACAAAATCGATCGGGCGTGCGCGAACAGCAGGCTGCTTTATTTCCAGATCTGACTTTTCAAATGGCCGCAACCCGCCAAGTCAGCGCCAGCGGACAGATTGGAGTGCAGACTCGACTTCGCCAGAATGCAAATTTACCCGTCAGCCGCCAACTTCCGACCAATTCTCCCGAGTTTCAAAATTTCGGCACCATCGGTCTCAACAACACTTTACAGTTGAGCTACGATCTAGACATTTTCGGCCGCCGCAACGCTAATATCCGCGCGGCTAGGGAACAGTTGCGCTTTCGGGAACTGGATTTGGAACGCCAAGCCGAGCAACTCCGCTTCGACACTTCTGAGGCTTACTACAACCTGCAAAACTCCGACGGACAAGTTGCTATCCGCCAAGCTTCGGTGAGAAATGCCCAGCAAAGTTTGCGGGATGCGGAAGCTTTGGAACGCGCCGGGGTGGGAACCCGCTTTGCTGTGTTGCAGGCTCAGTCAAATGTGGCCAACGAAGTGCAGCAACTGTCCGTGGCTCGTCGCGATCAGCGGGTGGCCCAGCGGCGGCTGGCTGAGATTTTGAATATCAGTCAGTCGGCGAACTTGACGGCGGCTGACCCGGTGGAGCAAGCTGGCTCCTGGAGGCTGTCTTTGGAAGAGAGTATCGTGCAGGCTTTTAAGAATCGCCCTGAGTTGGAACAGCAGTTAGTACAGAGGAATATCAGCCAGCAACAAAGGCGATCGATTCGGGCGGGGGGGCTACCTCAAGTTAATGTCACTGGTTCCTACAACTTTCAAGGGCTAACTACTGACGATACAAGACCGTTTTCAACTCGCGGCTGGGCGAGTGGGTATGCGGTACAAGCCAATTTGACTTGGAATTTCTTCGACGGGGGCGCGGTGAAGGCGAGGGTGAAACAGCGGGATGCCGATATCTCGATCGCCGAAAGTCGATTTGACCAAATCCGCAACCAGGTGCGCCGAGAAGTTGAACAAGCTTATTTTGGTTTGGAGTCGAGTTTTGAGAATATCGAAACTTCTGAAGCCGGAGTTTTGCAGTCGAGGGAAGCTTTGCGTCTGGCCAGACTCCGGTTTCAAGCTGGCGTAGGCACTCAGACTGATGTGATTCAGGCGGAAACAGATTTGACTAGGGCTGAGAGAAACCGATTGTCGGCAATTGTCAACTACAACCTGGGGCTATCGTCTCTCCAGCGCGCTGTGAGCAATCTTCCCACTAATAACCTCTCGGATGCTCCTTGATATCAGTTGACAGTTGACAGTTGACAGTTGACAGCGACCTCGACCTGTAACTTGAAGGAAGAGGATTGGAAGAATGAATAGTCTGATTTTAATTTCTCCCGACAAGGGTTCCGGCTTTCAACCAATTCTTTCTGGTAAAAAAAGCCCACTGTACCTCAACTCCAAGCCACGATCTGCATCAGTCAATCCCACTCATCACTCATTCCCAATTCTAAAATCTAAAATCTAAAATCTAAAATGGGTTGGGTTGAGTTGGGTTGGGGCTATTCCTTGTCGGGATAGCTAGGCCACGTGTCCTTGAATCAAAAAAGGCAATTAGACATTTGTTAAATATCCGACACTTCACTTAATATTTTGTAATAGAGTTCTATGTCAACTGCGTTAAAGGATCGGCAATGGCTAATATCAAGTTTGTGAAGGAAAATCAGGAAGTCATCGCAGCAGACGGAGCCAATTTGAGATTCAAAGCTCTAGAAAACCGCATCGACTTATACACGTTTTCGGGAAAGATGATGAATTGCGGGGGCATCGGTCAATGTGGCACCTGCATTGTGGAAATTGTTGAGGGTAGTGAAAATCTGTCGCCACGCACTGACTTTGAGAACCGCAAGCTCAAGAAAAAGCCCGAAAACTATCGGTTGGCTTGTCAAACTATGGTCAACGGCCCGGTGAGCGTCAAGACTAAGCCTTAACTGCCGGTGGGCGAAGTGAAGCGGAGGGATGGGGGATGGGGCATGGGGCATGGGGCATGGGGCATGGGGCATGGGGCATGGGGCATGGGGCATTAGGAAATAAAAATTCTTGGATTTTGAATGTGGATTTTTTACCTATTCAACTGTCTGGTGCTACCTTCTGCTCCATTCCAGTTTCCCTTTTGCCTTTGAGTGATATCCTAGTGGTGTGTATTTTCCTATTTTCCGATACAGGCGGGGGTCTTCATGGAAGTTAACGATTTAGGGTTTGTGGCAACCATTCTGTTTGTATTGGTTCCCAGTGTTTTTCTAATCATTCTGTACATTCAAACCGCTAGCCGTCAAGGCGGAAAAGAGTAGCAACTGCTGCTATTTATTTCTGGTGAAAGCTAGTTGTAAAAAAAGCGCCAACAGTTTTTTGCTGGGGCGCTTTTTTGTTAACTATTAGTATTGAGAGTTTAGCTGACGATCGTCCGGGCTAGCAAGACGGGACAGTTGGCGTAGACTCGCACGTAATCTGATAGGGAATTTCCTAGGAGTCGATCGAGATCCAGGAAATTTTTAGCAACGTTTGGCCGCCGATCCGGGGAACCGATGACCAACAAATCTGCATTCACTTCCTCTGCAATCTGACAAATTGCTTCACCGGGCTTACCTGTAGCACTCACGCAACGGTAGCTAACTCCCATTTGTTTCGCCAGTGCTACTCCCTCAGCCAATACGGGGTCTTTTTCAGCATTTGCTGTCACATCTTCGGTGTATTTTCCCGTCAAATCTTTGGTGACGTGTACTAGAATTATCTGCCCGCCACTCACTTCTTTAACCAAAGATAGCGCAAGCTGCAATGACTGTTTGGCAGATTCTGACTTGTCGAGCGCCACCATGACGCGCCTAATTTTTTTGACGTAGATGTCGTCTTTTACTAACAACATCGGTCTCGATGTTAGCTGGAAAACGTACTGACTGACTGAGTTTTCCAAAATCGATTGCAGCCGTCCAAATCCCCGCGAACCCATAATCACTAAGTCGGATTGTTCTTCTTCTGCGACTTGGCAAACTGTGGTTTTCGGGTCTCCCTGTTTCAGCCGCGGATTGACTTTGCTGGGATCTATTTTCAAAGACTGCACTGCTTGTGCTAAAATCTTCCCTCCTTCTTCCAACTTGTCGGCCATGCCATCGGAAGTTACTTGCTGCGGCACGACGTGCAAAACGGTGACAGAGCTTTGTTGCAAGGAAGGGATGTCCATCAACATATTAAACATCTCTTCGCACAAGCCGCGACCGGCGACGGCTACTAAAATTTTTTCTATCATGGTTTTTGGTGTGAAAACAGTTGAGTTTTGTTGTGGGGCGCTCTTACTAGGGCGTTGTTATACCAATTTAATGTGAAGTTGCACATATCTTGATCCCCCTAAATCCCCCTTAAGAAGGGGGACTTTGAGCGGAATCTTGTCCCCCCCTTATTAAGGGGGGCTAGGGGGGATCGGATTCTATGCAGCTTCATAAAAAATTGGTATTACTCTAGTGGGTTAATGTTAAGCATAAGCCTGAAGTTTGCTTTATGATTTGTAGAAATGTAGCGTTTTGGAACAATTTGTAACGTGTTAGAGAACGATCGAACTCAACCAGAACTTGCAGCGGCTGGCGCTATTCAAAAGCGGTCGGGGATGATGGACTCGGAGGGCTGGTTTGAATATTTGGTGCGAGTCTACCGCTCGTAAAAACCTGGACAAAGCTACCCAAAAGTAGTCAAAATAAACGGCAATCCCTCTATTCCCTTCATGAAGTCGGGAATTACTTTTCTCGCTATATTTATGCTGCCATTAGTATCAGCATTGATTGTTTTGCCAGTGGAGGCTCTATATAAACCACGCTGAACGCGTTTACCACTAAAAACAGGCTTTATCTCTGTCTTTTTGTTATAAATCGGCAAATTATCACCATCTAAAGCACTCGCTTTCGATGTGTAACTTTCCTCAGTTAATGTAACAACAATCCCTACCAATTGTGCTTTATAGGTCAACAAACTAATCAGCTTGGCATGGGGAATATTGGTAAAGGCTTGATTGTTTTTTTGACCAATATTGATTGACTGTTTC
>NZ_JAEQCE010000099.1:0-35432 GCF_020738665.1 Microcoleus sp. PH2017_08_TRC_O_A | reverse complement strand
TTATTCCGAACGAATTGAGCAGTTCTGATTGCTTCGTCTATAGCGGAGGACTGATTTGGTTTGCCGATCGCCTTGAATTCTAGAACGAACATCTTACGTAGGAACTCGCTACGTTAAAAATCTAACACAAAGCCGTCCTAGAAGGACGGGGCTTTAAACCCAAGTTTTTGGTAAAGCGAAGCTAAAACCTATTTGTTCGGTACGAGTGCCTCAACCCAACCTAATTTCTAAGAGGCTTTTCCCGTTTGGCGAAAATCTTGTTTAACAAAAACCCAGGTCTCATCCCCATGCCTGAAGTTAGCGGATGTTAGTTGTATACTCCTTAACAAGGCAGCAGTAGAGTGCGTCACACAAGAAACTGGAAATATCCGAGAAAATGTGAGGCTACGGGGCACCCTACAATACTCCCTCTCGGGAGACTGGTGCAGCGCCAGCAGCCAGGATTCAGGAAACAGCAGTAAAATTGCTCCTGAGTTGAGAATTTCAGACGGACATCACACACTCGGCAAGATGAAACTGCGTCGGAAAACACTATCAATAGTTGGCATTACCATCGCTGGACTGACTGGCATTCTCTATGCAGCCTCCTCCAGCATCCTTTTGGGCAGCCTTGTCAAAGCAGAGGAACAAGAAGCCACACAGGTTGTCAAGGGAGTGCTCAGCGTGTTCGGGCAAACCGCAGACGACTTCAACTCGCGCTTTGCTGACTGGTCTGCGTGGGATGACACCTACACTTTTATCCAAAACCGCAACTCAGAATTCATTGCCTCGAATTTAGTTCCAGAAGGGCTGAATAATTTGAGAGTTCATCTAGCCATATTTGTCAATACTTCTGGCAAAATAGTTTACGGTACGGGTTTAGACAGCGACAAGATGAAACTAACGCCTGTTCCAGAAGCATTAAAAGAGCATATTTCTCTCAACGACCCGCTGTTGCAGCACCCCAACGCCAAAAGCAGCCTCGCTGGTGTCCTGCTGCTGCCCTCAGGGCCGATACTGATTACTTCCCGGCCAATTCTCACTACAAAAAGCACCGGCCCGATTCGGGGCACGCTGGTATTCGGGCGCAATTTCGATGCTGCGGGCATTGAGAAGCTTTCTAAAATTACTCGGTTGCCGCTGATTGTACACAGCGTTAATGAAGCTCATTTACCGGCTGACTTTCTGAAAGCGCGACACAAACTGTCGGGAAAAAAACCGATTTTTGTGCGTCCTGTCAGCGAAGATTTGATGGCAGGTTATGCTTTGATCCGGGATATTTACGATCGACCGGCGCTACTTCTACGGGTGGATATGCCCAGAGAAATCTACCGCCAAGGTCAAACCAGTTTAATGTACCTGCTGGTGTCTGTAGGGTTAGCGGGAATAGGATTTATCGGCTGCACTCTGCTGCTGATTGAGCGTTTGGTGCTGTCTCGGTTGAGCAGTTTGGCGAAAGCAGTTAACCGCGTCAGCAGCAGCCAAGACCTCTCGGTGCGACTGCCGGTCACGGGCGCAGACGAGTTGGCCGACCTTGCCCATACTATCAATGGAATGCTCGGGACGATCGCGATCGCCGAAAGCGAACAACTTGAGGAAAAAGCCCGCTACCAAGCCGTAGTCGAGCAAGCTACAGACTGCATTTTCCTGTGGGACGCTCAAACCAAACGCATTTTAGAAGCCAATACAGCCTTTAGAAACTTGCTCGATTACAGTCTTGATGCAATTTCGCAACTGAGTGTTTACGATATCGTCGCCTATTCCAAAGACCTAGTTGACCGAAATATCCTGTTCCTGCTAAGAGAGAAACAACTCAGAATTGGCGAAGTTCTCTACCGCCGCCGAGACGGTTCCTGCGTGGATGTGGAAGTAAGCGCCAGCCTGATTTCCTACGGCGGCCGCGAGATTATTTGCACTGTTATCCGCGACATTACCGAGCGCAAGCAAGCCGAAGCCGAACTCCGAGCCTCGGAAGAACGCTACAGACTTTTGTTTAAAAACAACCCCCATCCGATGTGGGTTTACGACTTAGAAACTCTAAAATTTATAGCCGTCAATCACGCTGCTGTAGAGCACTACGGGTACACTCGCCACGAATTTCTCAACATGACCGTTGCGGATATTCGTCCGCGCCAAGAACTGTCCAGATTGCTAGAAGATATATCCCAAGTAGATGCCGGAATTGATTTTGGGGGTGTGTGGCAGCACCAGACAAAAAACGGCACAATTATTGATGTAGAAATCACTTCTTATACCCTGATATTTGACAGCAGAAATGCTGAATTAGTGCTGGCTCACGACGTAACCGACCGCTTGCAAGCCGAGGCAGAACTTTACAAAGCCAAGGAAGCAGCAGAAGCAGCTAATTTCGCGAAAAGTCAATTTTTGGCTAACATGAGCCACGAACTGCGAACTCCTCTGAATGCGATTATCGGTTACAGCGAGATTCTGCAAGAAGATGCTTTAGATATTGGCGAAGAAGACTTTGTGTCGGATTTGGAAAGAATTCACAATGCAGGCAACCATTTACTCGGATTGATTAATGATATTCTGGATTTGTCGAAGATTGAAGCAGGTCACGGGGAACTTGAATTAGAAACTTTTGACGTATTCGAGACAATTAAAGATGTAGTAAAAACTGTTGAGCCGTTATTTTTCCGAAACAACAATCGCCTGAATGTTGAATGCGATCCTAATATTGGCCAATTGCATTCCGATAAAACTAAGTTAACTCAAATTTTATTTAATTTGCTCAGCAATGCAGCGAAGTTTACTCAGCAAGGGATTGTTACACTCAGCGTTAAAAAAAATCAAAATGACGAGAATAGTTGGGATGTTGAAGAGTTAATTTTTAATTGTACTGATACGGGAATTGGGATGACTCCGGAACAGCTAGAAAAGTTATTTCAACCTTTTACGCAAGCTGATGCTTCGACTACCCGCAAGTACGGAGGTACGGGTTTGGGTTTGGCTATAGCGCAGAAATACTCTGAGATGCTGGGGGGAGAAATTACTGTTAATAGCGAGTTAGGCAAGGGGTCAACTTTTACTCTCATGTTGCCGACACTATTGTAATCTATCCCAATACGTTTGGATTACTGTGATATTAATAAATAAAGGTACGTTGTTGGGGTTGAGCCTCCTTTATACCTGTAGATCAAAGAGGGCTTAAGCCCAACAACGTACCTAATTTGAAATCATTTGAGACCCAAAATGCTCGTCCTACTTCGCATCAGCAGGGATCAAAACTTTGTCAATTACGTGAATAACGCCATTGCTAGCTTTGATGTCAGCTTTCACAACATTAGCGCCGCTAACAGTAACTTTGCCTGCGGCAACTACCACCTTCAGCGAGCCGCCTTCCACACTTTTAACATCGCCGGATTTGAGGCTGGTAGATAAAACTGAACCAGAAACAACGTGGTAAGTCAAAACCTTAACAAGTTTGGCTTTATTTGCTGGTTTGAGCAAATCATCCAAAGTTGCTTTTGGCACAGCAGCAAATGCCGCGTCTGTCGGTGCAAAAACAGTGAAAGGGCCTTTTCCTTGGAGGGTTTTAACTAAATCTGCGGCTGTCAAGGCTTTAGTCAATGTCTTAAATTGAGCGTCGCCAGATGCAATAGCGACAATATCCTTAGTAGCGGCTGTTGGTGCTGGTGAAGTGGTTGATTTCGGTGAGGCTGTTGGTGCTGGTGAAGCAGCAATTTTCACATTTCCTGCAACTTGTTGAGTTGGTGTTGTATTGCTAACAGTTGTGCTGGAGTTGATGTGAGCCCAAGCGGGGAAACCAATCAACGCACTAGCGCCGATTACTCCTGCGAAACCTGTGAGTTGTTTCATCCAGCTAGGTAAATTTTGATTTTTCATTGGGCTTGCTTTTCCTTATGACAATAAAACAGTGAACGTGAATTGTTATGTTAGCCAAATTTCCGCAAAAGGTAAGGTTGCCAAAGGCACTCGGTAGAGATAAAATGAGCTGGGATTGTCGATCGACTAAAACTCCCTTACTATAGCGCAAGCTCAGGTAAAAAGAAGCTCAACCGCTAAATCTGTAACTCAAAACCTCAATCACCGAACCTGTTTGCGGTAAGTCAGCAGATTTGACCGAAATCGTGTCGTTATTCGATCGGCGTATCGATGTACCATCCATTAGGCCCAAGAATTCATCTAGCGATACTAAATCGCACGCAGCAGCATCGGCGGCTTGGGTTTTGAAGTGTGTGGGAATCACCATTTTCGGTTTGAGCAGTTGCACAGTTTGCTTCGCTTCCGCCGGAGTGTAAGCTTTCGGCCCTCCGCCCACGGGAATTAGCAAAATATCCGGCCGCCCGATTAAGATTTGTTCTTCAATGCCGATCGGGCCAGCGACTCCGCCCAAGTGTAAAATCTTAACACCGGCTTGCTGCCAGAGCCAAGCCACATTCACCCCAAACCGCCTTCCTCCTTCACGGTCTTTCTGCGTCCGAATCCCTTGAATCCGCAGCCCGTTAGACCTATAAGTACCTGGTTCGTACAAAAGGCCGGGATTGCCCGAAAATCCGTCTACCGCCCCTTCATCAAGCAATCTGCTGCTAATCAGAATCAAATCTGTGGGGACTTTAGGAGAACGATAGCCTGCCGTACAGCCCAGGGGGCGAAAAGGATTCACCAGCACCCTCGCACCGCCACCGGCAAACAAGAAGCAAGTGTGCCCCAACCACTGAACCGACAAAGAACCAGCAGTTTGAGCTTGATAGCTTTCCCATCCAGATGGCAAACCAGTGAAGAAAGCCGCTAGCAAACCCGTCTGTGCGTAACTTATTAATTGTCGCCGTTTCATCTTTTTGGTTGCGGTTATCGGGTGTTGGTCGTTTGTTGTTATATCACAAAATGCCGCCAGGTGCGAAATGTGCGATCGAGTTTTCCCGTAAGGTTCCCATTGCCTACTCTACAAATCCAGAGAAACTCAACTCTCAACATAAGCAAATCCACTTGATTAAACGTAAAATACGGCTCGCATTCAAGCTGAGTGTGTATGTATGTCTTTCTCCCTTCTTCCTTCTTCCTTCTTCCTTCTTCCTTCTTCCTTCTTCTTAAAGCCGTTCCAAAAAATTCCGCAATAATTGCTTTCCCGAAGTAGTCAAAATACTTTCCGGATGAAACTGTACGCCTTCAATGTGTGGATATTCCCGATGACGCACGCCCATAATCGTGCCATCTTCCACCCAAGCCGTAACTTCCAAAACTTCTGGACAACTCTCTTTTTCAATTACCAAACTGTGATAGCGAGTTGCAATCATCGGCGATTCTACACCTACAAAAACTCCGACTCCTGCGTGTTCTACCTGAGAAGTTTTGCCGTGCATCAATATCGGTGCGGAAACAATTTTGCCACCGAATACTTGACCAATACTTTGATGTCCGAGACACACGCCTAAAATTGGTAGAGTCGGCCCCAATTCTTCGATCAATTTCAGAGAAATCCCCGCATCTTCCGGCCGCCCTGGGCCTGGAGAAATTACTACTGCTGCGGGTTGCAATCGGCGAATATCTTCTAAATAAATTTGATCGTTGCGGTAGACTTGGACTTCTTTTGCTACGGGCAACTCAGCACCGAGTTCTCCTAGATACTGTACCAAATTGTATGTAAAACTGTCGTAGTTATCGATGACTATAATCACGGGTTAAATTGGATTTTAGGTTTTAGATTTTAGATTTTAGATTGACTCGCTGCCTGAATGCAAGAGTTGGAATATTTTAGATAGATGCCCAAGATTAAAATAGCTCCAATATGTAGGAATAAAACCAAAAATCTCAAGTTGGTCATCTAAAACCTAAAATTTAGCTTGCCCAATCAAGTTTACTAACGGACGATCGCAATTTGAACAACTACCCATAACGGAGGAAGCAGCAGTGCAGCAGCGACAATGGCCGCAGCCATTGCGGATACCAGAACGGCTCCGGCAGCGCAGTCTTTGGCAATTTTGGCGAGTTCGTGGTAAGATTGCCCGACGGTTAAGTCTACCACTGATTCGATCGCCGTGTTCAACAATTCCATTGCTAAAACTATACCAATTGTGACGCCGATCACTGATATTTCTACAGGTTTGAGGTGCAAAAATAGTCCGAGTCCGATCGCCAAAGTTCCTATAACAGTGTGAATCCGAAAATTGCGCTGAGTTTCAAAAGCATAGGTTAGCCCACCCCAAGCATACCGAAAACTCGTAGCTAAACTAGATGCGATTTTCCAGGAAAGCTCTCGCTTGTATTTCAAGGCTTTTTTCGGCTCGTGGACTGTAGGCATGGCAGAATCTGGAGGCACGATCGCAAACGGTGGGATGTTTGATGAAATTGACGGTTGATCTAGTGGCATAAACAACCAACTTTAAGTTACAGAGATTAACGAAAGCTAGACTTTGAAAATTTCCTTCATCAAGTCTAGTTAACTTTCCTAAGTTTTTACTAAAGTTTTGGTATGATTTCAGAAAGTTATGTTTGGGTTGACATGATTGGTTAAGTCACCATCAACGTCAGTTATGCTGTTTGGATCTCAAGTCCGATCGCGCGCAGCAGTGTTTCTTGTCGATCGAGCATTTGAGTCAGACTTTCCTCATCCGGGTGATCCCAGCCCAAAAGATGCAAAAAACCGTGGGATGCGAGCCAAGCTAGTTCAGTCTTTAGGGAATGTCCTTGCTGCTGGGCTTGTCGCTTCGCTGTGTCGATCGAGATGATGATATCACCCAAGTATAGGGGTTCGGATGACTGCATTTCCTCTCTTTGAGGACAGTCTACCTCTAATGCGGCGAAAGCTAGTACATCGGTCGATCGATCTTGTTGGCGGTACTGGGCGTTGAGGGCTTGGATATCGGCATCGGCGGTTAAACGCAGACTGACTTCGTAGCCGGGGGCTTCTGGCACATCTGCTTGCTGGTTTTCTAGCCAAACGCTAAACCAATTTTCCCAGGTTTGGGCGGCAATCTCCCCGCTGGGTTGATTCTCCGGGAGGTTGTCAGCGTCGGCGAACCCATAACAGTCTTCGACGTTCACCTCAATTATCATTTTTTGGTTCTTTTGTCAAGGGATGTATTGAATTTTTTGATAAGTGAAAATTGGGCGGGCTAATCGACTTTTTGCTTTTAGCAGGAAGATTACAATAATCTGTTCAAGATTGCAATGGGTCGATCGCACGATCGGATCGAACCCCCCGGTATTTAACCCGCTCTTAGAGTGCGTGAGTGTCTGTATCGACGCGGTTTCAATCGGTATTCTAAGAGTTGAAATAGCGATCGAGAAAAGCCAAACCGACGAGTATACCCAAAAGTCCAGCCGCCGTCAAAGCAAAATGAAATAGAGAAGTCGCCCGCTTGCGAACCATATTCCGCATCGCTAGCTTGACATAACTCGGTGGAGGTGCATTGTTTGTCGGGGCGATCGGGGTTTCGGGGGCGGATTCTTCGGAGGTTGTTGGCGAGGGAGGTTGAGTCATAGCGGTTATTTTAGAAGGTTAACACCAGAGGCTGCGGAGGACAGACTCGCCACGATGTTAACAAATTTGTAACGTTTTGTGTAGATTTTTTTAGCTTTCGGATGGCAGGAGGCTGGTTTCGCGCAGCAGAGAATCGGCCCAAACAGCATCGGATTCTGAAAGTGCAGGGACTAACTGGGCCGTATAATCGAGGGTAATGTCATAGGCGGCGCGATCGTACACTATATTCAACAACGCCTGTAAATCTACCATTGGTTCCACATCGCCTGCGCGCAAAGGCAACGGAAAACAAGGGATCGCATCTGGTAGATTAAATAAGTATAAATCAGCCCCAGGTCTTTGATTGCTCCGACTCACCAAAATTCGATAATGGGCTGCAATATCATTGTCCAAAACTGGGAGAGGTTCGTAGCTTCGCAGCAAATCAATCTCCACAAAATTAGTGCGACTTCCGAATATCTTATCCCGCTTTTCCTCATACATTTCGCGCCCTTTTCCCGGTCGTTTGTTTGCAGGTGAAAGCACTTCAATTACCGTGACAACTTCCTTATTCCCCATATCTATCACCTCCAAATACCCTTCTTTTACCTCCTCAGACATCGCTAATCTTACCTTCAAAGGTTCAGTTCGTGTGGCGACAGCTACATTAGATGTACTTGAATTTCTAGGAATCGGATTGTGCTGGATCGAAACATCAGGAATCCCAACTAACAGCGATTGTTCTCCCTTAATTTCATAAATTCGCTTTTCAATAGCCACTCGATACCTCGGCACCAGTTGGGGAACTAAAGCATCTGCGATCGCTACGATCAGCCTATTATGTACTTCTGGCCAAAAGTCAGGGCTTTCTAAATAAGGATTCATCCCTGGAAATGGATTAGGCATTGATTTAACTCCTGTTGATTGACTTACTTAGGACTTATGCAGGGGTGGCTAGAAACCGGGTTTTTCCTTTGAATATCGATACACCATCCAGAAACTGCGAAAAACCCGGTTTCTTTGATTTTAATGCGAACTACCACTGTTATCAACCTCTCACTCCCATCTCCCGCAACCAACCATCAGCCCAAACAGCATCAGGTTCGGCAAGCGGCGGTACGGGTTCGGCGGTATAATCGATTCTAAAATCATAGGCGGCGCGATCGTACACTATATTCAACAACGCCTGCAAATCTACGATCGGCTCAACATCACCTGCACGCAAAGGCAACGGAAAACAAGGAATTGTATCGGGTAAATTGAAAAGATACAAATCCCCCAAAGGCTTTTGATTTGCCCGACTCACCAAAATTCGATAACTTGCCTCAATCTCATTGCCAAAAACTGGTAGAGGTTGGTAACTTCGCAGCAAGTCAATCTCTACCAGATGACTGCAACTACCAAACACCTTTTCTCGCTTTTTTTCGTACATTTCGCGCCCTTTACCAGGACGTTTGTTGGCGGGTGACAGCACTTCAATTACCGTGACTACCTGTTTAGTTTCTATTTCGACTACCTGTAAATAAGTTTCTTTTAATTCCAGCGGTAAAGGTATTGTTACCTTCAAAGATTTGGCGGGTGGAGCGGCGACAGCAACATTAGAATCACTCTCGGTTCTTCGAGTCGGTGTCTGCTGTATTGTGACATCGGGAATGCCAATTAGTAAAGCATCTTCGCCACTGATTTGATAAATTCTTTGTTCGATATCTACTAAATATTTAGGCAGTAGTTGCGGAGTTAACCAATCGGCTATTGCCACTATCAACCTATTATGAACAGAACTCCAAAAGCCAGGACTTTCTAAATAAGGATTCATCCCCGGAAATGGATTAGCCATTGATTTAACTCCTGTTAACTTACCTAATTCTACTATTTTAGCTAATGAATTATAAAAACGCAGACAATATCAAGCTATCATCTGCGTTAATCTGCGTTAATCCGCCGACCTCTGCGGTTAAACTCCCCTAAAAATCCCCGTAATTACTAATAGCAGACTGCAACCTTGCGATCGCCTCATCAACCGAAATCGCCCCCAACTCCCCAGAAGCACGAGTCCGAATATTCAAACTATTCGCCTCAACCTCCTTAGCACCCACAACACACATCACCGGAATTTTATCCTTCTCAGCATTGCGAATCAACTTACCCAAACGTTCGCTACTCTCAACTTCCGCGCGAATATTCAGCGCCTTCATCCTCGCCTCCACTTCCTTAGCAAACGGCAAAAACTCCTCGCTGACAGGCAACAACCGCACCTGAATCGGCGCTAACCATATCGGAAAATCCCCCGCATACTGTTCGATCAAAATCCCGATCAAACGCTCCAAAGAACCAAAAGGAGCGCGGTGAATCATCACCGGACGCTGGCGAGTGCCGTCTTCAGCAACGTATTGCAAATCAAAACGTTCTGGCAAATTGTAATCTACCTGAACAGTTCCTAATTGCCATTCTCTATCCAACACATCTTGGAAAATAAAATCGAGTTTCGGCCCGTAAAAAGCCGCCTCCCCAATTCCCTCAAAATAATTCATTCCCAAAGTTTCCACCGCGCGGCGGATGGCACCTTGCGCTTTTTCCCAAGCTTCATCGGAACCGATGTATTTATCTAAATTTTCTGGATCGCGGAAACTCAAACGCGCCTTAAAGTTTTTCAGTTGCAGACTCTTGAATACTGACAGAATTAAATCGACCACACTCAAGAATTCAGCATCCAACTGTTCCGGCGTGACAAACAAGTGGGAATCATCAACCGTAAAGCCGCGCACTCTGGTTAAACCGCCCAATTCTCCCGATTGTTCGTAGCGGTAAACTGTGCCAAATTCTGCTAAGCGCATCGGCAATTCCCGATAGGAACGCAGTTCGCTTTTGTAAATTTGAATGTGAAACGGACAGTTCATTGGTTTCATTACAAAACCCTGTTCGTTTGCCGCCGCTTCTGCATTTTCTGCCATTAGCGGAAACATATCTTCTTTGTATTTCTGCCAATGTCCTGAGATTTTGAATAAATCGACTCTGGCGATGTGGGGAGTCACAACTTGTAGATAGCCACGTTTGATTTGTTCTTGTTTCAAGAAGTCTTCTAAAATACTTCTCAAAATAGTGCCTTTGGGCGTCCACAAAGGTAAGCCGGGGCCGACTGGATCGGCAAAAATAAACAAGCCTAATTCTTTGCCGAGTTTGCGGTGATCTCGCCTTAGGGCTTCTGCTTTGCGGTGTTTGTAGGCTTCCAATTGTTCGGGAGTTTCCCAAGCTGTGCCGTAAATTCGCTGCAATTGAGCTTTGGTTTCGTCGCCGCGCCAATATGCTCCTGCTAGGCTTTCGAGCTCGATCGCCCTTCCATTGATTTCACTGGTATTATCCAAATGGGGCCCAGCGCACAAATCCCACCATTCGTCACCCAAATGGTAAAGAGTAATCGGTTCGATCAAACCTGCCAAAATTTCTAATTTGTAAGGTTCGTCGATCTCCTTGATGCGCCGTTCCGCTTCCTCGCGGCTGACTTCTTCCCGAATTACAGGCAATTTGCGGTTAATGATTTTGATCATTTCTTTTTTGATTGCCTTGAGATCCTTTTCGGTAAAAGGTTCTGGACAATCAAAATCGTAATAAAAACCATTTTCAATCCAAGGGCCGATTGTGACTTGGGCCTTGGGAAATAATTTCTGTACCGCCATCGCCATAACGTGGGATGTGGTGTGGCGAATTTTTTTTAGTTGTTCCGACTCACTCGTGCGGAGCAACTCTATCTTAACGGACTCTTCTGGAGCGTTCATGGATTCTGAGCTAGACATCGGCTGAATTATCAATTAATTTAGTTGCACTTGCTTCTATATTACTCAGGTTGGGACAGCAAGCGCCGACTTCCGGCTGGGGAACTGTTACAGGAGTGCTAACTAACCGTAGGGTGCGTCAGCGGGGCAAAGTCTTTAGTCTGGGGTAGTTACATTCAGCCCGCTGACGCACCCTACAATAATTTAATTTTTAGGTACGTAGTTGCGCTTGGGCGCTCTTTCTTTGATATATGAAAGAGCGCCCAAGCGCAACTACGTACCTTATACCTTTAATGTGACAGTTGCGTCCAGGACTGACTCACCTGCTAATTTTTGTGAAATTATTGAATTTTTGTTAAAAAAAATGTTACAGTTTGTAAAGTACATTTAAGGTTAGAATAGATAAATAACCCAATTTTAATCAATGCTTAACTCCAATTTGCCAGAATCAGAATTGCTCAAATCCCTACTGGAACCGCTGTTAGAGGATTTTAAATACTGGTTCGAGCGATCGGCTACTCTCTTAGAAACTGAGGAAATTCATTTTCTGAGCGGCGACGATCAATCCGACTTGCTGGCGCGAGTCAAACAGGCTCAGCAAGAAGTAGGCGCGGCTAAAGCTCTATTTCAAGCAACCGGAGGGCAAGTTGCAATTGAAACCGCAGCACTCATGCCGTGGCATAGACTGCTCGCCGAATGCTGGCAAGTATCGGCGCGCTTTCGGAAAGAGCAGTCAGCTCGCCCTGGAAAATAAAAAGGCAAGTTCAAGTTCAACCCGCAGTCAAATTCCCAACCTTGGGAAATGTCGCGTCCACTTGACAAGCTCAAACAGATTTCCAGTTAATAAGTTATCAGAAAATAGGGTTTAAAACCCCGTCGTTTTAGGAAGTTTTTATTTCCAAAAAGTTCTAAAAGTTTCCCAAATAGTACCCTATACTACAAATAGATACAGGTAGAATAACCGCTAGCACAAATGGATAACCAAACCCAAAACGACTGGCTAGGAAACAATAATGTCTCGTGGGTGGCGAAAACCACAAAAACATAGCTAGGGTAGCCATCGTGCACCCATACCAGAAAACTCAAAATCTTAGTAGTTAGATGTACCGTAGGGCATACGGAAACAAAGGGAATAATCCCTTAACGCTTGGGGAGACAAGCCCTCTGGGACTATTCAAATTAGGCTCGAAGCTTCGTTCAATTGGACGGGTTTTTGGTTTAAATATTGCCGAAGGGATGAATAGTTTAAAGGTATGTCAGTGAACCAAGAATCCCCGCGTTTACGCCCGGGAGTGTCAATACTTGCTGAAACACTTTTGTAAATTGCTGTGTGGCTATCAGAGCCCGGAGGAGAAAATAATGTTACACCTGCTTTATATTTTAGCTTTCACCGTTCTTGCCTTTTTGGCCGTCAGTAACTTAATCCGCAGTCTAGTCACCGTAGGTATGGAGTCCCAGCGCCCCCAACAATTCAGGGCAAATAATCGCTACGCATCCTATCCTCGCTCTCAAGCCGTGCCCCATCCAGAACTGTTAGACGAATACGGAAATATTGTTAACGAACCGCTATTAGTGATGCGTTCGCTGACTGTCCAAGACGCGCGCGAACAATTAGATGCTCTTTACAAATCATCTCCCGGCGGCAGTGACGAAGGCGGCGAGCTAGCCTGATTCGATCGCGTTCCCAGCATTTATACTTACGGGCGATCGCCCTAAAAAAATAATTGGCCGTTAGTTTCTCGCTAACGGCCAATTTGTAGTTAGTTTTGAGAGATACTTAAAAGGGATCGATCTCAACTGATTGTCGATCGCTCCTGTTTTGTCATCGGCAAAAATGCACGTTTAAGGCTAGATGATCGTCCCAATTTCGCTACTGGCAGAACTTCTGCAAGCTTTGCCCCAACTCCGGGCACAAATTTATTTCAAATCTTCCATGACAGCGCTGTCTCACGCGATGGAAGACTTGGTTTTGGCGGGTTCCGACGACGAACCCCTAGTGATTGCCAGCTTTCAGCGAGAGCGCTTCTACCGCCAAGAAGCTCACCGCTACCGGCGCATTGCCGATCGATCCTCTCAGGTATACGTGCTGGCTGCACCGGAAACTGAGTTTAAAAATTCCTCGGAATGTCACGAAAATGTGGCGTTTGCAGCGGAAGATGCCTTAAGTAAAGAGTGGCACTTAGTGGTGGTTGGGCAACATTACTCAACTTGTCTGATTTGTCAAGAAAAAATTGTGCCGATCGACAACCAAGACGAGCGCAGCCCGCTGTTGATGGATCAAGCTCGCCGATTTGAAGGAATTTGGACATTCGACAGAGAGGTAAGCTGCAAAGCTGCCGAATTGTTGCTCGATAAAATTGTCAAATATCGCCCGGAATTGGCCGAAAAGATCGATCGAGCGCGCACAACTTACAATCTGGGCAAAAAACCCAAAAAAACGCGGAAATCCGCCGCAGACAAAGCGGCAAAACCAGCGAAAAGTGCGTCAAAAAACTCAAGAATTCCCAATCCCAAATTGAGCGACGCTTTTGCCGAACGCTTAGTCACCTACTTGCAATCAGGTCAGCACAAACTTCTGAAAGCATACAGCGCGATCGCCGCCCAAGAACGCAAAGAACGCCTGATCAACTTAATTACAACGGCAATGCGGCAGTCTCTCAACCCGCAAGAAATCGTCGAAGTCGCAGTCTCTGAACTGGGAACAGCCCTGTCAGCAAGCCGCTGTTTGATTTATCGGTGCAAAGCAGCAGATGCGGCGGTCAAAATCGATCGCGAATTTTTGCGTGCCGGCGCTACTTCTGTGCTAAACGAGACTTGGCCGTTGCAGGAAAATCCCATATTTCGGGACGCGGTAGCGCGACAAGAGCGAGTTTACATCCAAGAGACAGCACAACACCCGCAGATTGTCAATACAAAATCCCTGGGCGAAATTGTCAAAAATTGGCAGATTGTCTCTTGGTTAATAGTGCCGGTGCTTTATCAAGGGCGGGTTTTGGGCATGGTGGAAATGCACCAATGCCGATCGACTTCGCCTTGGGAAGAAGACGAAATTGCTCTCGTAGAGGCGATCGCCACCCAACTCGGAGCAGCCTTAATTCAAGCCGAAACCTACGCTCACTTAGAAGAACTCAACCAACAATTAGAAGCATTAGACCGCACTCGCAGCAATCTAATTGCCATCACAGGCCACGAACTCCGCACCCCACTTTCTACCATTCAAGTGTGTCTAGAAAGTTTGAACTCCGAGCCAGATATGCCCCAAGAATTGCGGCAAATCATGTTAGAAACAGCCCTCGGAGATGCCGATCGAATGCGGAAACTCGTCCAGGATTTCTTAACACTTTCTCACTTAGAAAGCGGGCGAGTTAAATGGAATGTAGAATCGCTGACGCTGCAAGAATGCGTTGACTTGGCCCTCAGCAGCGTGCGATCGCGCGGCGGAGTCGATCGACAGTTACCCGAAATTATCGCCGAAGTCTCCGCAGAATTGCCCTTAGTGCAAGCAGACGGCGAATGGTTAGTGGAGGTGCTATCCAAACTCCTAGACAACGCCTGCAAATTCACCACACCCCAGGGAAGCGTCACAGTGCGCGCAAAATGCAACGGTTCTCGCATGGTGGAAGTGCTCGTAGCCGATACAGGGCGGGGAATAGAGGCGAATAGTTTGAAAGTAGTGTTCGATCGATTTTATCAAGAAGAAGGAGCATTGCGGCGCAGCGCCGGCGGCACCGGTTTGGGATTAGCAATTTGCAAACAAATTGTTGCCGGCTGGGGCGGTAAAATTTGGGTAGATTCCCCAGGAAAAGACCGAGGAAGTGAATTTCACTTTACCATTCCAATTGTTTAGAAGACCGGGCGGTTTCAACCGCCGTCCGATGTTCAACCTGCGGAGGCAGGTTTCGTTTGTGTAGACGCGGTTTCAACCGCCGTCTGATCCCATGACGAATGACGAATGACGAATGACGAATGACGAATGACGAATGACGAATAACCAATAACCAATAACCAATAACCAATAACCAATAACCAATAACCAATAACCAATAACCAATAACCAATAACCAATAACCAATAACCAATAACCAATAACCAATAACCAATGCCCCATGCCCCATGCCCCATGCCCCATGCCCCATGCCCAATAACTCCCCTAAATCGGAAGACCAATCACAAACTCTGTTCCGCCTCCTACCGAAGACAAACATTCCAAAGTTCCCCCATGTATTTCAGTGACTATCTGATGGCAAATAGACAGTCCCAATCCCGTACCTTTACCTTCTGCTTTAGTTGTAAAAAATGGCGCAAACATTTTTTCTCTGACAGATTCCGGCATTCCCATTCCATTGTCAGCAATCTGAATCACAATTGTATCGATGATTTCCAGTTTTTGCTGGCAAACACCCACGGTAGAAATCATAATTATATTGGGATTTTGTTCAATTTCTGCGTAGGTTTTGCCCGCGTTGAATTCTTCCACAGCATCGATCGCATTAGCAATCAAATTCATAAATACTTGATTTATTTGCCCGGGATGGCATTTTAATGTTGGCAACTCACCGTAATGTTTAATGATTTTAATTGCCGGTCTGTTGTGCTTAGCCTTGAGGCGGTGAGATAAAATCATTAAAGTAGTTTCAATGCCTTCGTGGATGTCAACTGCTCTTTTTTCCTGACTGTCGCTACGAGAATAGTTCCGCAGAGATTGCATAATGTCGCGGATGCGATCGATTCCCATCTTCATGGACGCCGTAGTTTTGGGCAAGTCGGCTAATAGATATTGTAGATCGATCGATGCAATTTCCTGTTCAATTTCTGCTCCCGGTTCTGGAAAGTTTTCTTGATAAATATTCACCAAGTTAATTAAATCACCAATATATTCTTGAACGTGGTGCAAGTTCCCAGAAATAAAGCCAATAGGATTGTTCACTTCGTGGGCTACTCCAGCTACCAGTTGTCCGAGTTGAGAGATTTTTTCAGTTTGAACTAATTGTGCTTGAGTTTGTTGCAGTTCGATCAATATGGCTTCTAAATTTTCAGCTTTCTCTCTCAGTTGAGCTTCTGATGTTTGTAAAGCTTGTTCCGCTACTTTGCGCTGGCTGATATCGCGAATGATTGACAAAGCGTGGGGTTTCCCTCTGTATTCAAAAAACTTTGCTCTTACCTCAATATCGAATTCTGTACCGTCTTTTCGCAGCACGACAGCTTCACAATAAAATTCTTGGTGCAAGCTAACGGTTGTCATAAACTCATCGAATAAATGTAGGCACTTTGGGTGCAGGAGATCTAAAGGACTTAATCTCAAGAATTCCTCCATAGAATAACCGTACATTTCGCACATTACCGGGTTTGCTGCCGCAAATTTTCTAGTCTCCAAATCTATTAAGATAAGTCCGTCTGCTACACTTTCAAAAATACTGCGGTACTCCTCTTCTTTTTGAGCGAGTTCGGCTTGAGATTGTTGCAAGTTTTGTAGGGATTCAGTTAACTGGCGGGATTTATCTTGTTCGCTAGCGTAGGAACGCGCATTTGCAATAGCAATTGCTGCTTGTGCGGTCAACATTTCCAAAAGTGTCAAACCTTCGTCAGTGAAGGCTCCAGCGACCAAGTTATTTTCTAGATAAACTATACCGATTGACTTTCCTTGATAGACAATTGGCGCGCACAAAACTGACTTCGGTTGCTGATGCTGAATGTATGTATCGAATTGGTAAAGTGTTTCTTTAGTTGCATCGATTAGTACCAGAGGTTCCTGAGTTCTTGCTACATAATTGACGATAGAAAGAGGGACTTTGTAGTTATTTTTGACTGGGTGGAATTCTTCAAATATTGCATAATTATGCGGGTCGCTATCCGACACTTCAACGAACAAGTATCCGTCTCGTTCCAAAAGAATACACCCGGTTTGAGCGCCTGCATTTTCTAAAATAATATGCAGCAGTTTTTTTAACAATTTTTCTAAGACGATTTCGCTAGAAATAGCCTGAGAAGCTTTGATTACTGTTTTCAAATCAAAAATATTGGCATCAGTGGCGGTAGTCGCAGTTGTATTTATAGCGATCCGATCGTCGCTGATTTTGTTAAACCAATCTGGATGAGATTGTTCTAGTTGATGAACTTTGGCGGTTGCACCCCACTCGACATAGCAAAAACGGGCATCATTGAGATAAATTTTGGCGAGATTGGCACGATTTTGTGTTATATAAAATCTGGCAGCTAATTCATTGGCTAGGGCAGCATTTTGGACGAAGCCATTTTTGAGGGCGGAGGCGATCGCCCAATCATAATGTTGTGCTGCTGTATGGCTGTCTCCTGACAACCTCGCGATTTCTGCCTGAATTAATGAATATTTGTGCAGATAATTTGCAGGACAGTGTTCTGCCAAATCTCGAAAATTCTCCAGACTAATAGTGAGCTGTTTTCGGTATAGTTTGTACTCGGTATCATTGGCGTTTGTGCAACCAGCAGCTAGGGCGATCGCGTGATGGAACCGAAAAACCGGGTTGACAAAATGACCGGCACCGCCTTTCAAAAATTCCGCGCCGAAGAGAGCATATTCTAAGGCGCGATCGACTTCGCCAAACCAATTAGCATGGGTGAGCTTGTAAAGATAGATGACAAAAGCAGTGGTAAGATCGGCTGAGGATTTGGCAAATTCTAAAAGCTGGTGTTCGTCGATGAAGGTTTCCGGCTCTGGGTAGGTTTCTGGTGAGCTAGTCAGTTGGGCGATCGCATTTTTGGTCAGCAAGTGATAAGCTAGCATATTGCGATCGACCTTTGAAAGCGCTGGAATAAATTGATCGGCAATTTCTGTAGCTTTGCTCAAAGACTCGTTGCCAAAAAAGCAGACCCATAGATAATTAATCGAAGCATATCCCGACCATTGATAAGCACCTGTTTCTAAACCGCTATTGAAAGCTTTGAGCATAAAAGGCTTGCATTCATCGATATATTTCATATAATGTAAAGTTAAAGCCCCCCACATATGAAAAATACAAGTACCTAACTCTTTATTGTCACAGCCTTCGTAGAGATTGAGCGAGAGTTCTCCGGCGGCGCAGCCCGCCTTGATTTCGCGATATTTGTTGACCAAAGTAAAGGCGTACAAAGTGTAACCAAAGGCGGAAAATGGTGAATTTCCGTACAGAATGCTCGTTTGTACAAACTTCATCGCGCAGAGATATTGAGCGTTGGGACTGGTAAAATAGGCGATCGGGAAAAGTTCTTTCAAAATTCGATGAGCGGCCAGTTGTAGCGGATCGGTAAGTTCGGGTAAATCTGCTAATATATCGATCGATCGCCCGATCATCCTCTTCGTCTCTGCTAATTCTCGGGCTAGAAATTCATCATCCGGGTAAGGTTCAATCTCAACCCCCAAAGAATTTAACGTTTCAATCCCTAACTGATAAGCGGCAGATAAGTCATTCTTCATCCGCAGACAAGTTATTTGCAATTCTGCGATCGCACACTGTTCTAACAAAGTATGAGTTTTGGTCAGAATCCGGTCAAAAATTGCTAAAGCTGCATCATTGTTACTATTTAAATATTCTGCTTCACCCAGCTCTAAATTTAGCGCAAAACTCAAGCTATAATTATCTTGCCAACTTGAGACAGGCAAACAGTCGCACCCAGCTTGGAAAAAAGTAAGCGCATCTTCAAAAGCCGAAGCAGCTTTAGCAGTTTTACCTGCTTGTAAATTTAATTGTGCTAATTCATAAAGTTCTTCAGGATTAGCAATGAATTCGCGAGCAAAGTTCAAATGATTAACAATATCAAAAATCTGTTCTTGACGTTCAGCTTCATTGCTCCCCTCCAACAACAAACGTCCCAGCTTCCAGTGAACTGATTGTTTTTGGGACTCAGGAATCATCACATAAGCGGCTTGTTGAACCCGATCGTGCAAAAAATTGTAGCGCACTTTGCCAATTATTGGAGCCAACTTTTCTAATTCCCATTGCTCAAATACTTGTGGTACTAGATAGGCGTCATCTACAGGCAAAATCAACCCTAATTCTAGCGCTTCCCACAAATATTGTGCTGTTTTAGTCAAAGATTGTTCGCTCACTACTGATAATATATCCAGATTAAATTCGTTGTTTATACAAGCAGCTAATTGTAAAATTGTCTGACTTTGTTCAGATAAATATTGAATTTTATGAGCCATTAAATCAACTACATTTTCGGAAATATTTTGCTGTTTGATTTCTTGGGTGTCCCATTCCCATTCTGCAAGTTCTATATTAAATATCAGAAAATTTTCTTGAGACAGTGACTTCAATAACTGCTTTAAAAAGAAAGGATTTCCCTGAGTTTTTTCGAGCAGCAATTGTGCCAAGGATGCGACTTTTCTAGGAGAACAGTTTAAAGTGTCAGAAACTAATCGATTTACTTCATAAATTGCCAAGGGTTCCAGGTGAATATTGGCGATCGCAATTCCTGCGGCCCTCATTGCCTCATTTGCCAACATAAAGGGATGGCTCGGACTTACTTCGCTATTTCGATAAGCAAGAATAAGCAGGAAGTAAGGATTTTCTTCGGTGCAGTTGTGTTGATACAAATTAACGCTTCCAGCATCCATCCACTGACAGTCATCGAGAAACATTACCAAAGGATGTTCGGCTGTTGCAATTGCTTGGACAAACTTCTTCATCACTCCGTTGAAGCGGTTTTGAGATTCAATAGCACCGAGTTCGGGTACGGGAGGTTGTTCGCCCAAAATCAATTGTAACTCCGGGATAGCATCGATCGCAATTCGAGCATTTTTCTGCAAAGCGTTGAGTAGTCTTTGTCGCCATGCTACTAGCTGAGTTGGGCTTTCCATCAAAATTTGCTGCACGAAGTTACCCATAGCTTGAGTGAAACAAGCGTAGGGAACATTCCGCTTAAACTGGTCGCATTTACCAGATATAAAATAGCCACGTTGCCGCGTTATATCACGGACAATCTCATGAACTAATGCAGATTTGCCGATGCCGGAATAGCCACTGACTAGGACAATTTCACCGCTGCCTTTGCAGACACGATCGAACACTTCTAATAATTGTGCTATTTCTGTGTTTCGTCCGTAGAGTTTCTGAGGAATTGACAACTGACTCAGGGCATCTAGTTGTCCGGGAATAAAGTTAGAAATTGTCCCTGAATTCTTTATTTGATTTTGGCAGCGTTCTAAATCTGCTAATAATCCTGTGGCAGTTTGATATCTAAGTTCGGCATTTTTTGCCATGAGTTTTGCCACAATTTGGGTCAAAACTATGGGAATTTGTGGGTTGAGTTGTTGCAGGGGAACTGGTGGTTTGGCTATGTGACAGTGTACCATTTCTAACGGGTCACTGCTGGTAAATGGTAATTGTCCTGTCAGTAATTCGTAAAAGGTGACGCCGAGAGAGTAGAAATCGCTGCGGTAGTCGATGGAACGGTTCATGCGCCGGGTTTGTTCGGGGGACATATATGCCAGGGTTCCTTCTAGGCGATCGGAATTTTTTGAGTGTGTTTGTTCTTTTCTCAACCGCGAAGCGATGCTAAAATCAGCAAGTTTTACTTGCTTTGTTTGGGGATTTATAATAATATTATCCGGTTTAATGTCTTTATGTATGATTTGATTTTGATGCAGCAATACTAAAGCTTTTGCCAAGGATACGGCTATGTTTAAAAAATCGGCAATCGATAATTGGTAATGCGTGGCATTCGCCTCTAGATTGTCGGTTTCGGGCTCGGCTAATTCTGGTTGATGTTCTAAGTTTTCGATCCAATATTTCAGGGATACCCCTCCGATATCTTCTAATACTAACACTAAGCAAAAAGGATGGATTTCGAGTCGATAGACTTTGATGACATACTCTGAGTCGATATGTTTTGTGATTTGATATTCGTGTTTTAAACTGGCGCTCTGTTCTAGGGTCGGGCAGTCGGTGTTTAAGACTTTGAGAATGACTAATTGTTTTTCTGCTGTCGATATGGCTCGATAAATAACTGTGTTAGTTCCTTGGTGAATTAGCTCTTGTAAGTTGTAACCAGAAATCCCTGAAGCTGGCAGCATAGTAGATTTTCCCAGTTGATTATAAATCAATGCCGAATTAATTAGAGAATGGCACATATGGAACCCCAATGAATGGCGGGCGATCGCTACTTTACAAAGCCGCAGGTTGCAGCGATGTATCGAACGATCGCACAATCTTAAAATTACTTACGTATTTAGCAGGTGTTTGTTTTAAGAGGTCTAGCGACCTAGAAATTGCAACTCTTAATTTTTTTATGGTGGAAGTGTTACAGCCTTTAAATGAAATCATACAGCATCCCACCATCATTGTAAATGACTTTATTAAATTTTAATAATAAAAGTTAGGGCGTAGATAAATAGCTGCTCGCGGGGCGTTGGGGAAAGCAATTGCAGGATTGGGAGATTTCTGGATATAACAAAGAATCACAGAAACACTTGGTTTTTACACTTGCACAATCAATATGATTGTAGGTACACATTGTGGACATTACCGAGGACTTTAATATCATTTGAGCGTACAAGCTGTGGATATTACTTAGCTATAAACTATTTTTGTAGGCAGTTAGTAATGTAGATCAAAAAAACTTGCGTAAAAACTCGGTTTTTAAAGAAAATATTGGTTCGCTGGCTGGAATAAAGTTAAGAAGTTTTCAAAGCAGAACTCGCCTCCGCTGCTATACCCCAATACCGTTTACTTAAGACCGCCCTGGGGGTAAAACCTATGAAAAATAGATACGGAGATTGCTTCGTTCCTATCGAAGGACCATCTTAAGTAAACCGTATTGTGCTATACCTCCTCTCACCCCGCGAGATAGCTTTTACAGGTGATGCGACCCGGCGGTGTTGGGCCTTAGGATCGAAAGTATCAAAGCAGATTCAGGACGTGCTTGCGTCTTAAACCCGGCTTTTAGGCAAAATAAAGGGTTGGGCGGCAGAGCACTACCGGGATATTGGGAGCGTTAAGTCGGAAGGGCCACAAGTCTGGAGAGGGCTTGCAGTCGATCGAATCTGTTGAGACACGGGCGGGCGTCAGTGTTGATTCGTGAAAAGTTGAGGATGCCCATATTTCGCCCGGAAAAACTTTTTTGCGATCGGAATACTCAAACCTAGAGGAAAATCAATATGTCATTTACAACCAAGATGAAATCTACCCAACAAGCTATTACTAAGCCACAACTGCAATTAGGTTCTCAAGGTCAAGCGGTATTGGAACTCGAACAAATGTTAACCAAGTTGCGGGTTTACCGGCAGCCTGTAAAAGGAATTTTTAACTCATCAGTTGAATTTGCTGTGAAACTGTTTCAGTATCGGGTTTTCTTGTCGCCGGACGGCATTGTCGGGCCGCTGACTTGGCAGGCCCTTTATACTGAAGCTCCTGTGAATATGCCGGTACTTAAATTCGGCAGTTCTGGGGAAGCAGTCACTACTGTTCAAGAAGTTCTGACCATTTCCCAGCACTATCGGGGCTCTATTGACGGTCAATTTGCCACTTTGACTGATCGGGCTGTTAGCGCATTTCAAAAAAGCTTTGGGATCGAGGCCGACGGGATTGTCAACCAAGAAACTTGGACTGCTTTGAGTCAAATTCCGCGCGGCTATGACCCTAATTGGTTCTTGACTTAGGGTTAGGTGCTGCTCGGTAATATATGGGCAGATTTGTGCGATCGCGTGTGAGGAATTGGGCAATGTGCGATGCTTTGGGTGCCCGACCAGTACCCGAAGCATTACATTTTTTTGAGATATTTTTTCGGGATTTGTGCAGAGAGAGTTCTGTTTTATAACTTTGGTAAAAATTACAAATTATCAATTATTAATTACTAATTCCTAATTATCAGAAAAGATCGATCGCCCAAAAACTGTTAACTTTCCTTACAATTTCGATAACAGGGTACAGTGGCGATGATAGGATGCCGTAAAAATCCTTTGGATATATCTATGGCAGAAGAACTGACTGGACAACCCCCCATCTTCGGCGGCAGCACCGGCGGCTTGCTGACCAAGGCGCTAGTTGAAGAGAAGTATGCTATCACTTGGACTAGCCCCAAGGAACAAGTGTTTGAAATGCCTACAGGTGGCGCTGCGATTATGCGTCAAGGCGACAACTTGCTGTATCTGCCCCGGAAGGAGCAGTGTATCGCTTTGGGCGGCCAGCAACTGCGGGCGAAATTCAAAATCTCGAACTACAAAATCTACCGCGTTTTTCCTGACGGTTCTACTGAGTACCTGCATCCCAAGGATGGCGTGTTCCCTGAGAAGGTGAACGAAGGTCGTGTTGCTAATGGTAGTGTCCCTCGCAATATTGGCAGCAATCCCAATCCGATCAAGGTGAAGTTCACAGGTAAGAAGACCTACGATCCTTAAGCGATCGATCTATTGCTGAGCAAAACATAAGTAATATTGCTTATTTGGGACTCAGTTAAGACTGATCCCCCTAGCCCCCCTGATAGTCGGTGGGGACATGAGCATTCTCTTTCGTCTCCTTCTTAAAAGGGGGGACAAGAGCATTCTCTTTCCTCCCCCGACTATCCGGGGGATTGAGGGGGATCTGGCCTCGGAGAAAAGCGAGATTTATCAAGGGTTTTAGGGTTAAGTTGACAGGAATGGGCAGCGCCCAGCTTCTACTGCAAATATCAAATCTAATTAATAGTTAATCCTTAAATTAAAAATGAATGTCGCAATCAGGCGATCGCAGATTTCTGATATCGATGTTTGCGCTCGCATTAATTATGAAGCTTTTAAAGATATTTCCGATCGCCACTGCTTCCCTCACACAGATTTTCTAACGGTAGAGTTGGCGGCCGAAATTACTCGGTTTTGGATCGAAAGTCCGTCATATTTTGGCGTTGTAGCCGAGAATGACGGTGCGGTTGTCGGCTGCGGTTTTATGGATGAACGCAACCCGATTCGCGGTATTGGGCCAGTCAGTGTCGATCGGGCTTTTCAAGGCCGCGGCGCAGGGCGACAAATCATGAAAGCCTTGCTGGAACGGGGACAGGATGCTGTAGGCATCCGTTTGGTGCAAGAATCTTTCAACATGGCCTCGCTGTCGCTGTACGCTTCTCTGGGTTTTGAGGTGAAGGAACCTTTCGTGTTAATGGAGGGGAAGTTTCGCAGCGTGCCGCAGTATGGGTTTGAGGTGCGGCCGATGGCTGGCGAGAATGTGGGCGAATGCGCGGCTTTGTGCGAAAAAGTCTGTGGGTGCGATCGAACTTCCGAGATTGAATACGCCCTAAATAATTATTGTCCGTTAGTTGCGTACCAGCAAGGTCGGATTGTGGCTTATACTTGTGCGATATCTGCTTTGGGTCACAGCGTCGCCGAAACCGAGGCAGATATGCAGGTTTTGCTCTTGGGGGCTGCTGCGTACAGTTCCGAAGATGTGCTAGCTTTTCACTTGCCGCTGAGGTATGGAAGTCTGTTTCGCTGGTGTTTGCAACAAGGGCTGCGCGCCGTCAAGCCGATGGCGGTGATGGCTGTTGGCGAGTACCAATCGCCGGAGGGCTGTTGGTTTCCGTCTTTTGTTTATTGATTGTAATTAAAGTTAGTATAGCAACCGCCATTCAAGGTATTGACATAAAGCACCTCATGAAGAGACCCCTGAGATCCCCAAGCGATCGCTCTCCAATTTGATTCCTGTCAACTGTCAACTGTCAACTGTCAACTGTCAACTGTCAACTGCTATATATGATATTTCCCGATTTCTCACAATTTTCGGAACTGGCGAAACAAGGCAATTTTGTACCCGTATATCAAGAATGGGTGGCTGATTTGGATACGCCTGTGTCTGCGTGGTATCGGGTTTGCGCCGGTCAACCTTACAGTTTTCTGCTGGAGTCGGTGGAAGGTGGGGAAAAACTCGGGCGTTATAGTTTGTTAGGGTGCGATCCGCTGTGGATTTTGGAGGCTAGGGGCGATCGCACAACTCAAGTTTACCGCGACGGTTCCGAAAAAGTATTTACGGGCGATCCGTTTGAGGCTTTAACCGAGTGTTTGCAGCCTTACAAACCAGTGAAATTGCCGCAGTTACCGCCGGGAATTGGCGGGTTGTTCGGTTTTTGGGGTTACGAGTTAATTAAGTGGATTGAACCGCGAGTTCCAGTGCATCCGGCGGGCGAGAATGATTTGCCGGATGGGTTGTGGATGCAGGTTGATAATTTGCTGATTTTCGACCAGGTGAAACGGAAAATTTGGGCCGTCGCCTATGCGGATTTGCGCGAGACAGGCGTTGATTTGGCCGAGGCCTATGGGGCAGCGTGCGATCGGGTTTCTCAGTTAGTTGATAAACTGAAATCGCCACTTTCACAACAATCTACTCTCCTAGAATGGACTCCGCCGAGTTACGGGCAAGATGCAAGTTCCACAACTGAAAATACAGAATTAGCTTACAGCAGCAATACCACCCGCGACAAGTATTGTGAAAATGTATTGAAAGCCAAGGATTATATCAAAGCGGGAGATATTTTTCAGGTAGTGATTTCGCAGCGGCTGGAAGCAGAATACACGGGCGATCCTTTTGCACTTTACCGCTCTTTGCGCCTGATCAATCCTTCTCCGTACATGGCTTATTTTAATTTTGGAGATTGGCAGATTATCGGTTCCAGTCCAGAAGTGATGGTGAAGGCAGAAAATACTGTTGACGGCAAAAGGATTGCAACTTTGCGGCCGATTGCCGGTACGCGCCGCCGGGGTCAAACTCCTCAACAAGACGATGCTTTGGCTGCTGAATTACTGCAAGATCCGAAGGAAATTGCGGAACACGTGATGTTAGTTGATTTGGGCAGAAACGATTTAGGCAGAGTTTGCCGCAGCGGTACTGTAAAAGTTGACGAATTAATGAAAATTGAGCGTTATTCTCATGTGATGCACATTGTGAGCAATGTAATCGGAGAATTGGCTGAAGATAAGACAGCTTGGGATTTGTTGAAAGCTGGTTTTCCTGCTGGTACGGTTAGCGGTGCTCCGAAGATTCGGGCGATGGAAATTGTGCACGAGTTGGAAGGTTGCCGTCGCGGCCCGTATTCTGGGGTTTACGGGTTTTATGATTTTGAGGGACAGTTGAATAGTGCGATTACAATTCGCACTATGGTTGTTCAATCGCAGGGCGGTGACAAACATTCGGTTTCTGTGCAAGCCGGTGCTGGTTTGGTGGCCGATTCTAACCCGGATATGGAGTATGAAGAAACTCTCAATAAAGCCCGGGGTATGTTGCAGGCTATTCGCTGTTTGAAGTAGCGAGTCTGGGTCAAAAATCTTGTCGATGTCGATAAGAGTCGGCGATTGAAATCGCGTCTACACAAACAATGTCCGCCTCCGCGGACAAAGAGAAGATAACGTAATTTTAACCGTCTGGTATTCAACCCGCGGAGGCGGGTTTTGTCTGTATAGACGCGATTTCAATCGCCCGGTCTTCTAATCTTAAAAGAGGGAAAGCGGAGGCGGGTTTTGTCTGTATAGACGCGATTTCAATCGCCCGGTCTTCTAATCTTAAAGGAGGGAAATATGAATTTTTATATCGTTGACGTGTTTGCCGAGTCAAAATATGCTGGCAATCAGCTAGCTGTCTTTTGCGGCGCGGGAGTTGCGGAACTCTCAGAGGCCGAAATGCTGCTGATAGCGAAGGAAATCAATTATTCGGAAACTACGTTTATTCCATCAAACCAGCCGGAAAACGGCGGCTATGACGTGCGTATCTTCACGCCCAAGAAGGAATTACCGTTTGCCGGTCATCCGACGCTGGGGACGGCGTTTGTGCTACAACAACAGATAATTGGCCAAAAGGTCGATCGAGTAATTCTCAATTTAGCCGTGGGTCAAATTCCTGTCACCTTTAATTATCGCAACGAATCCGCAGATATTTTGTGGATGCGACAAAACCCACCAACATTCGGTCAAGTTTTGCCAACCGAAACTCTCGCCAGCGTCCTAAATTTACAACCCGATGAGATTGAGACAAACTTCCCAATTCAAGAAGTTTCTACCGGAGTACCGTTTATAATTGTCCCGTTAAAAACCCTCGCAGCCGTCAAAAAAGCTCAAGTCAACTTAGATAAATATTTTGAATTAATTAATACCACAGAAGCCAAAGAAATTTTGATATTCTGCCCAGAAACTTACAGCGACATTAATGATTTAAACGTCCGAGTTTTCGCCCATTCCTTAGGAATCCCCGAAGATCCGGCGACGGGCAGTGCCAATGGCTGTTTGGCTGGATATTTGGTAGAATATACTTATTGCGGGGAATCAAAGATTGATGTGAGAGTCGAACAGGGTTATGAAATTGGTAGACCTTCGTTGCTGTTGTTGAAAGCTCAAAAAAATCAGGAAGAAATAGAAGTTTTGGTGGGAGGTAAAGTGGTGATGGTGGCGAAAGGAGAATTTGTTTAAAACATTCAAATATAGCTTCCTATATAGGTTCGTAGTGAGGACTTTAGTCCTTATTTGTTGCGGACTAAAGTCCTCACTACAAACCTATTTTATTATAAACCCGCCCCGGTCTTCACTCTAGAAAACTTAATATTCCGCTCAAATTGTGAGATAGTACACATATAGAAGGATTGACTCACATGATGGTAAGTTCACTCATCGAATCCAGGGAAATTCAAGTTATTGAATCTCCCAGAATTTCCCTAGAAGAATGGATGGAAAACCCGCCTGACAGCACAGAATGGATCGATGGAGAATTAGTAGAAAAAAACGGCATGACAGCAAAAACTGGTCGGATTCAATCTCGGCTATCCCGCTACTGGGGAAATTACGCAATTTCCAGCGGACAAGGTGGAGAAGTTTACACAGAAACAGGTTGCCGTACAGTAGGGAGAGGTCGCTGTCCTGATGTTTCCTACTTGACACCAGAATTAGTCGCCCAATTTAATGATTTTACCATACTTCCTCAAAGTTTTCCGTTGATTGCTGAAATTATTTCTCCTACTGATAAAGCGGAAGAAGTATTTGCCAAAACCAATGAATACCTGCAATCGGGCTGTCAAGAAATATGGCTGGTACTTCCTGAGAGTCAGTGGATTGTTGTTGTCACTCAACAGCAGAGACTTTTATTTACCATAGGTGAAGTCGTCAGCACTCAAATAGTTTTGCCAGGTTTTAGTATTGCCGTCGATGAGTTGCTAGCGTAAAAAATGGGTTCAATTTAATTATTCCTAATCAAAATGGGTTAATATGAGGTAGCTCATATTCATTGCTCTGCGTTACTGGCATAGTGAAAGCATCATCTTTCTGAGAGACTTTCCAATGCTATCAACATTTTCGCGCACTTTAAATTTATCCTCTGATGCTTCCGAAGCCCTGCTTGCACTTCCATTAACCAGCTTGCTGGATTCACCGGAATTCAATCAACTCTTGGGAAGTCTGGATACTGCTTTGCTTAAAGAAAGTTTGCCTACTGCTGGGGCTATATTATCCCAAAAACTCCCAGCTTTTTATGATTGGTTGCAAACTGAATTAGGAATTAAAAATGTCCCAGATAGTCCAGATCATGCTACAAAATGGGTAGTCGGTTTTCTGAAGAATCAAGAGAGTTTAACTGATTTAGTTGAGATGCACAAATCGATTCCAAGACTTGCATTAGATCGATCGATTCCTCGGTTAGTTAGCGCCTTTGATGGGGTTCAACCCACCGCCGTCAAGGAAGAGTGGGAAAAAGCGATCGCAGCGCTTTGTCTGGTACTCGCCGTCGCAGCGCGGGAAAATCAGTCACCGGGCGCATCGAAGGCTTTGGTAGGGGTTTAGGTGAAGCGGCTTTTTCGGAAAATTTGCAGTTGCGCGCGATCGATCTCAACGACTACCGGCTTTTTCTTGTTGAGGACGATCGCATTATGCCGATTTAACAACAGCAACTGAGCCAACATTACCACCAGGACTCGCCTTTTGCGAAACTTGCCTTCAAAACGGGCCATTCGGACGATCGCCTCTTCGATTTTATACCACCAGTTTTTCCCTTTCTGGGAAATCACAAAAATCGTTCCCGGTATGTAATCGCCTCCATTTGCCCAGAAAGCATACCTTTCGCCTAAAGTAAAGTAGTGAAAAACATTGTTAGCGGTGCAAGTTTCAGCTAACTTTTCCGCAACGCCCAAAGAATTAAACGTTACAGTCGATCGAATATAATCCGGGTATTTTGCTACAATTTGCTGAGCAACTTTGCCGCCCAAACTTTCTCCGATGACATCCGCCGGATTTCCGCTGCGAAATTGCTGTTTAAGCCAATCTATAGCGCCTACAGTTTCCGCCGCTTTTAACTGGCGTTGTACTTTGGCCATAAATACATCGGGTGTATCTTCCAAAACGCGATCGAAAGGATACCACGAACCGTATCCGCGAATCACGAGCACGGGCGGATTATTCCCAGAAACCGGAAGGCGACTTTCAGCATAAAAACCAGTGCGCGAGTCTTCAAACACTTTTTCTATGGTATAATTTCCATCAACAACTTGCCCCTCTGCGTGCCGAACATAAATTGACGGATTGCTGGGATCCTCAGTATCGTGGAGTTGGGGTTTGGCAAACTTTTCGTAGAGGGAATCTAGCAAGTGCCTTCCTGTAGGGCGATCGACAAAATCCAATTTTATTGATCCATACTAAATTAAAAACAATCTAAAAAAGGTTCGTAGTGAGGACTTTAGTCCTCAGGAAAAGAATGACTAAAGTCCTCACTACTAATACCAATTTAATGTGAAGTTGCACATATCTCGATCCCCCTAAATCCCCCTTAAGAAGGGGGACTTTGATCGGAATCTTGTCCCCCCCTTATTAAGGGGGGCTAGGGGGGATCGGATTCTATGCAACCTCATAAAAAATTGGTATAACCTTGTGCAATTCTTACAAAACTCGCAACGTGCTCGCAATACTATCGACTGCTTCCATCGCGCGAATTTCATCGAGTGCTTGTTGGAAATTACCTTCCCGAACATCGTGAGTCACGACAACAATTTCTGCTAAATCGCCGTGAATTCCCGTCTGCACAATGGACTCCAAACTAACTTGGTGGTTGCCGAAACAAGTGCCAAGTTTGCCAATTACCCCCGGAGTATCCCGCGTCAGAAAACGCGCGTAAAAGCGAGTCACAAGTTCCTGCATTTCTGCTATTTTGCAGTAGTGTTGGTGAGTGCAACTCAGCAAAGGATGGGGAATCGGCACAGTTTCGGTTTTCAGGATAGCAGCCACATTCAAAATGTCGGATACTACCGCGCTGGCTGTGGGCCCAGCCCCCGCACCGCGCCCGTAGAGCATCAATTGCCCGATCGCATCTCCTTCAACTAAAATTGCATTGTAAACGCCGTTCACACTAGCCAGCGGATGAGCTTTCGGCACAAAAGTAGGATGCACCCGAATCGAGAGGAGTTCCCCTTCTGCATCCCCATTATGTTCGGAAATTTTGCTAGTTTCTTGAGCAATAGCCAGCAATTTGATCGTAAATCCCAGCTTGTCGGCGTAGTCAATATCAGCCGCGCTAACTTGCCTGATACCTTCGCAGTGAATATCTGCTAAATTGATGCGTCCGCCAAAAGCTAACGAAGCTAAAATAGCAATTTTATCAGCAGCATCCCATCCATCCACATCTGCTGTAGGGTCAGCTTCAGCATAACCTAATTGCTGAGCGTCCGCGAGGACTTCGGCAAAGTCTGCACCTTCTGTCTGCATCCGCGTCAGGATGTAATTAGTTGTGCCGTTAACGATGCCGGTGACACTTTTGATGCGGTTTGCACCTAAAGATTGTTTGAGGGTTTGAATGACCGGAATGCCGCCGCCCACCGCAGCTTCTAGCATTACATAAACGCCTTTTGCATTAGCAGCGTCGAAGATTTCATTACCGTAGCGGGCGATAACTGCTTTGTTGGCGGTGACTACGTGCTTCCCGTTGTCGATCGCTTTCAGAATGAGCGATCGCGCCGGTTCCAATCCGCCAATCAGTTCTACTACAATATCAATTTCCGGGTCAGTCGCGATCGCCTCTAGGTCAGTTGTCAGCACATTTTCTGGCAATTGTAAAGACCGAGTTCGAGAAATATCGCGCACTCCCACCCGATAGATTTCCAATTCCTGCAACAGCGGATGGCGCCCATCTGGGGAGAGCAAAATCTCTGCTGTTCCCGCGCCAACCGTACCCAAACCTAGCAAACCAATTTTGAAAGCCACGACTTTGACCCGTAGAAAATCACTTAATCTACAATCATTGTATGATAACCAGGCATTCATAGAATACCCACAGGCTCGACTTCTTTAAAAAATCAGACTCTATATCAGATCGCGTCCAATCAATCATTCCTAATAAAAACGGTTCGTAGTGAGGAATTTAGTCCTTTAATTATGAGGACTAAAGTCCTCACTACGAACCAATATGATTGTGATTGCTATCTTCAGAAAAGAGCTGACCAATTAATCCAGACGTTACATCAGACTTTGCATTGCAATTTAAAGTGCTGTATCCAGGTCTACCTCCAATTCTCGAAGCCACTGTTTCAATCTTTCTACGTGCTGCCTTTCTGCATTAACTTGCTGTTCTAGTTGCTGATTTTGCTGTTCGAGTTGCTGTAGATGTGCTTCTTCTGCTCGAATTAAATCTTCTACTATAGCAATCTTTGCAGGAGTCGTAATTTTTTTACCCCACCCCAACCCTCAGAGCGAGTTCGGGGAGGGAGTAAGAAATTTACAAATGATTTAGGATTGCTATAGACCAATACGGTTTACTTAAGATGCTACTTCGAGAGGAACGAAGCAATCTCCGTATCTATTTTTCATAGGTTTTACCCCCAGGGCGGTCTTAAGTAAACGGTATTGTGCTATGGACGAGATGGAATTAGTAGAAGAATTCAACTTTCATAGTAGGAATAAGAACCCAAGAACTTCTGAACCCAGGACAAGTCATGAAAGCAATGATTTTGAATAAATTAGGATTTTTAAGTGCACCATTATACATATTCGATAAATTTTTAGTAGGAAAAGCAACATCACATCTAATCGGAAAGAGAATATTGCCCGAACATCTAAGGAATGAAAATTTAATAACCTAGGCGACTATCCCCCCTTCGTCCTTACTGGAACAAAAATCGGGAAGCAAAGTTGCTTAAGTTATTCAGTTTTCATGCCCCAAACAGCGACGCACCAGACAATTCATAACGGGGATGAATAACCAGAATTTGGTATGAAACGATAGTTAAGCAAACAAGACAAACAGTTGTTTTGTTTACGAGTCTGCTCGCTATGGCTGGTGCGTCGCTGTCAGATTTTGGGTTTGTATTGAGGGATTTTTCTTTCTTCGACGCACCCTACGGCTATCTTCTACCTTCTACCTTCTACCTTCTACCTTCTACCTTCCATCCGTTACACAATCCGTTGCCGAACTTCCTTCATTAAAAAACCCGACACTGACAACATATTTAAACTTGTCAGTATCGGGTACAAAATCAACAAATTACCAACAAAAATTTAGGACTTTTTGCCAAAAACTTGTTCTTTCAAAGCTTGAATTTCTTGACCTAATTGTTGGCGGTTGGAAGAGCGGAGCAAATAGCGGTAGATAAACCAGGCGCTGTATCCGATACCAATTAGCTCGAATGTGGGTGCTAGCAGGGGGATGTCGTTGAGTTCGTCTACAATGCCCAAAAGCACTTTCAAAGAAACAATCGAGGCTAATATGACACCGACAACTGTCAAGGGACTTTTGTACTGCTCGTAAAAGCTGCCGATGTAAGCAGGAAACTCCGACAAAATTGAAATAATTTGTTCTTTGATCTGCTGTGTCTGATTTGGTTCTTCGGTAATGATGACTTTTGTGCTACCGCTCGAACTGTCTGCTTCATTTTCAGCAGGAATTTCGGTGATGATAACGGTTGTTTCTGGTTCGTTTGATGAAGTCATTTCTCCACTCGCAATAGTTTTTTGCTGATTGGCGGCAGGTATTTCAACTGCTGCTGCGGCTGTTTCAACTGCCGAAATATCGACTGCTGAAACCTCCGTTCCGACTGTTGAAACAGCCGGTGTTTCGACTGCTGTAACTTCCGCTGCTGGTTCAAGAGTCGGCGTTTCGACTGCTGTAACTTCCGCTGCTGGTTCAAGAGTCGGCGTTTCGACTGCTGTAACTTCCGCTGCTGGTTCCAGAGTCGGTGTTTCGACTGCTGTAACCTCTGCTGCTGGTTCTACCAAAGGCGTTTCGACTGTTTCAAGAGTCGGTGTTTCGACTGCTGTAACCTCTGCTGCTGATAGCTCAACCACCTGTGTTTCGACTGTTGAAACCTCGACTGCTGGCTGTTCCCGCTCGGAAATTTCGGCGGGAGTTTCGGCTTTGGGTTGTTCTAGGCTAGGAGTTTCGGCCGCAACACCAACTGCCGGCAAATTCAAGTTGCTAATGGCATCAAGCAAGCGGGTTTTAGCCGTCCCCCGCTGGTGAAGGATTACCCAAGATTCTATCAGGTCGGGGCCGTGCATTGCACCTGTCAGAGCGGCTCTGAGCGATCGCATAATCAGCCCTTTGTTAAGATTTTTCTCTTTACTGAGCTTTTTAGTGATTTTCTGAGCTTCTGCTGCTATTAGGGTGGGATGACTTTCCAGAGCTTCTTGAACTGCTTGTAAAGCCTGTGCAGCGCCTGATTGCTGCAACTGTGCGAGTGCTTCTTCTTCGTATTCCAAAGTTGGCAAGAAGAACAACTTGCACATACCGACAGCATCGGTTAAGCGAACGAGACTCGGGCCGATTAAAGCAGCTATTTGTTCGAGCCAAGGGCGATCGGCCTTAGAATCAAACTCATAACCGGCTTTCTGCCAATAAGGTATCAGCAAATCTGTCAATTGCGGCACAGGCATCTTGTGCAGGTATTGACCGTTAAGCCAATTGAGTTTATCCCAATCAAATTTTGCACCGGCTTTGTTGACTCGATCGAATGTAAAGACTGCCGCAGCTTCGGACAATGTAAATATTTCTTGCGTAGAATCCGGCGCAGTCCAACCCAGCAAAGTCATGTAATTGACTAAAGCTTCGGGGATATAACCCATATCTTTGAAGTCAGAAATCGAGGTAACGCCGTCGCGTTTAGAAAGTTTTTGCCCTTGCGCGTTTAAAATCAGCGGTGTGTGGGCAAATTCTGGGATTGTCGCGCCCAAAGCTTCGTAAAGCAATATTTGTTTCGGAGTATTCCCGATGTGATCTTCGCCGCGGATGACGTGGGTGATGGCCATGTCGATGTCGTCGGCGACTACGGCGAGGTTGTAGAGGGGCTGGCCGATGAGGCCGCCGCTGGATGCGCGGGCGATTACCATGTCGCCGCCGAGGTCGCTACCTTTCCAGGTTACGGTGTCGCGCACCATGTCGTTCCACGCGATCGTGCGATCGTCCTCAATGATAAACCGAATCACAGCTTGCCGCCCTTCTGCTTCAAAAGCTGCGCGCTGTTCCTCCGTCAGGTGGCGGTGGCGGTTGTCGTAGCGGGGGGCCTGTTTGTTGGCTTTTTGTGCTTCCCGCATCTCGTCAAGTTCTGCTGACGTGGTGTAGCAGCGGTAAGCGAGTCCTTTGTCGAGAAGGGTTTGGACTGTTTGGCGGTAGATTTCCAGACGCTGGGACTGAAAACTCGGGCCTTCGTCCCAGTTCATACCCAGCCAGGTGAGTCCTTCGAGGATGTTGTCGGTGTATTCGCTTTTAGAACGTTCTACGTCTGTGTCTTCTACCCGCAGGATGAATGTTCCGCCTTGGTTGCGGGCAAACAGCCAGTTAAATACGGCGGTTCTGGCGGTACCGATGTGGAGGTTTCCGGTGGGACTGGGGGCTAGACGGACTCTGACGTTCATTTATCTTTTTGCTTTTAGATTGGGGGCAATTTACTGGTTGGGGGATTTGCTGTGGCTGTGACTACAAATTTTATTATATTTTGTTGCCGCCTTAAAAATTGTGTTTGCCAGTTGGTTTGCCTGGAATTGCTCGATAAATAGGCTAATTAGCGATCGGGCGAAAGTCTCGGGCTTTTTGAGCAGACGGCATCTTGACGATATTAGCATTGTCGGCGCCCAAGACTGGATTGACCTTTGGGCCTATTTTTTAAAGCAGGAATAACTGCGGCAGGGATGCGGTCGGCGCGATCGATAATTATTAATTCTTTTGACACTCCCCACCGATGAATCGGGGGGATTCTTCTCTCAAAGGCACTTAGGAATGAAAATTTAATAACTTACACTTTGATGATTGTTGTGGGATGGGCGTCCCGCCCGTCCTTTCTGCACGGGCTCTCCCGCCCATCCCACAAAT
>NZ_JAEQCE010000098.1:0-29518 GCF_020738665.1 Microcoleus sp. PH2017_08_TRC_O_A | reverse complement strand
CGTCTGTTCTCCAATACCTGGAATCGAAGTCAACAGCTCGCGCTGCTGTTTTAAATGCGGATGTTGGTCAAAATGATCGCTAATCATTTTTTTGATTTCGGCTTGTTGTTCTTTAATGTATTCCAAATGAGCTTTCGTAAGTTTAGCTACGGTTTCTGTAGCTGTTTCCAAACGATTCTCTTCCTGTTGATACATCTCGGTTAAAGATTCTAGTCGTCGCAATAAAGCTTGTAAATCCTTGACTTCGAGCGGAGTTGGCTTCCAAAATGACGGTTTAATCGCCGCACAAAAACGAGCAATCAATGCTGCATCTACAGAGTCAGTTTTGGTACGTAAAAGTTCGCTTTTAGCAAACCCTTTAATCCGAGCCGGATTAACCACACTCACCTGGTAGCCTGCTTCATACAGAAACTCAGCTAGGGCATCCCCGTAAATGCTCGTGGCTTCCATGCAGGCATGAAGTTCTTCAACACCTTGTTTTCCCGGCCACTGATTTAAGCTCTCAAACCCTTCGGTATTATTCGTGAACTTTTTGGGTTTTGAGCCACGTTCTTCTTTCAGTAAAAAAACATGAAAGTCTTTTTTACTGATATCTATGCCTAAAAATGTCGGTGTCATTGTTTGCTCCAAGCTCCCTGTTTGTATGAAAGAACATGACAGGCAATTTAACTAACCTTATAAATGCAGGCTGTCCCGTGAAAACGAGCGCCTAAGATACTGTCCAGTTTTTTTGTATGCGCCTGTCATCAGTAATGGGAGCTTATCTACACAACAGACTTGTGATAGTCACTCGGGGCGGGCCAACTTCACCAATTTCTGATGTCCGATCACAACACTTTCTACTGTCATTTGTACCTATAGGCAAGAAACTTTAATGGTTTCTTTATATTTACTCGTGTTAGGATTCAGTTACAACCGTGTCTGCGGTTTGATTACAACCGTGTCTTCGGTTCTATAGCCTGCGGTCTACGGTTTGATCGCCTGACTCTTTTAAGATACAAGGGGCGGGTTCGCCAACAGCTTTAAACGAAGCAGATAGGTTAAATAAACCCGCCCCAATCCCACGAAAAATGCCTAATTGAATTGGTGCAAGATATGAGTTTAACCGCCTAAAGAAACCGGGTTTTTGGCAAAATCTGTGCGCCGCAACCCCATCTTAAAACAAAAACCCGGTTTCTCACCGCCATGCCCAATTCCTGAAAAAAATTTTTTTTAGCGCTTCGCGCCAGAGAGAAAAGAGGAAAAAGAGCAAAGGGCAAAAGAGCAAAAGAGCAAAGAAGAGTCCTCACAGGGAAGACAGGGAGGAAGGGACAGCCAAAGCTACCGCTACACGAAAACCCCCGTCCCTGTACGAGTAGCCCGCAGAGTAGCAGTTGCGGAGGGCAGCACGGCAATGGACCACATTGACGTTCCACGAACCTCCACGCTGCACTCGGTTACTATCTCCGCCAGTTGTCCACGAAGTACCATCAGATGGCGCGCCATTGTAATTACCATGCCAAGGATCAGCGCACCATTCCCAAACATTGCCCTGCATATCGTACAAACCAAAAGCATTCGGGGGAAAACTTCCCACCGGAGTAGTTTCTTGACGATAAAGTCCTTTTGGTGCAGAACCGTAGGGATTATTGCCGTCATAATTAACTAAATCTGGAGTAACAGTCTCCCCGAAGTGAAAAGCTGTTGTCGTACCTGCCCGACAAGCATATTCCCACTCAGCCTCACTCGGCAAACGATAGGTTTTTCCAGTTTTCTCAGACAACTTCTGACAAAAACTTACCGCATCATTCCAAGTTACTTGTTCCACAGGCCGTTTCCCACCTTTAAAAGACGATGGGTTATTGCCCATCACCGCTTGCCACTGTTCCTGAGTAATGGCATATTTCCCTAAATAGAATGGCTGGGCAAAAGTTACTGGATGCTGCGGGCGTTCATTATCGTTACCTTCTCCCGACGGTGAACCCATCATAAAACTACCCGCTGGAATATGCACCATTTCCAGTTTCACCCCATTACCCAAATCTTCCTCTTTTTGATAAGCCTTCCCCGACTGCTTGCTAGTTTGTTTCCCGTACTTATCCACCGTGATAATTTCAAAAATAAATGCTTTACCTTTGCTAGCTTCTTCCTCCCGACGCAAACGTTCCGCTTCTGCTTGCTGGCGTTGGCGTTCCCTTTCCTTTGCTGCTTGACGCTGGCGTTTCCCTTCCGCCTCCCGTTTTCTCTCCTCCAATACAGCCAAAGCCACATCGCGAATATGCAAAACACCCGGTAAACTCGGATTGATTTGCAACGCCCGATTAAAATCTTCGATCGCCCGTTCCAACTCTCCCAACTTCTGATAAACTAACCCGCGATAGTGGTAAACACTCGCCTCATTCGGATTCAGCCGCAATACTTGGTCAAAATCAGCAATTGCGCCCTGATACTCCACAATTTGATAGTAAGCCAAACCGCGCTGCAAATTCGCCTCAAAGCGAGAACCATCTAACTGCAAAACCTGATGAAAATCAGCAATCGCCGCCGAATATTCCCCATTTTTCGCCCGTTGCAAACCCCTTTGCCAACAACACTCAATGATGCTTAATTGTAAACTCGCCTCCAAACCTCGCGAACATTGATTTAGCTTAGTTACATAGGGTTCATCATCAACCGTCAAAGCCGCAGCCAAAACATTTAATAACTGACTTTGTTCAGGAATCGCCAAACCATGCAGCCTCAACCAATCTTGAACAGACAAATACAACTGTGCAGCAGCCCACTGCTTGTCAGCCAAAACCAATAGTGAGACAGCTAAATCCAAACGCAAATCAGCAATCAGTGCCGACTCTTCTTCAGCCAAATAATCATACAATCCCTGATAATAACCAACCGCAATTTCCGTCAGAATATTCTGTTCATCGGCGGGCATCTTTGCCAACATTTCCGGGAGTAACTGCGGTAAAAAAGGTGTTTTTCGCTCATCTGGAGGCAAAAACATCAGACAATATTCATCAACAATTAAGCCCGCGATTAAAGCATGGCAAATGCCAATAAATTCTGCTAAATCATTATAATCATTTTTGCTGTCGAGTTCATAGGGACGATTAATTTCGCTTAAATCTTCTCCATCTTCCAGGGCATCCCGTTCAATTTCCAAGATTCGTAAATTTTGCTGATGGCGTTTAACTGCTTTTTCACCAAAACGGAGATCGAAATCAGCAACAGGTTTACCAGAGTCAATATACGCTTGTCGTTTTGTTTGCCAATTGACCGCCCGTTGTTTGGCAAAATCATACAATGTCTCAACCCAAGGTAACTGATTGATTGGAGTTTTGTAGCGATACTTTGTGAAATTAATATGCCAAAAGCCAAAACGCAGATAAAACTTATCATGGGTAGCAGATGAGTCTAAAATCAGAGTAGGAATCACGCGCAAACCTGCAAATAAGTTTTCCGCCGCCGCTTCTTCCCGAAAAACATTAGTCCGCCAAGAACCGCCCATAAATTGTACTGGCCGACCATCGCTCATATACTTATCTAGGAAGTTTCGCAAATAATTGCTTAAAAACTCCTCAGATACCGGAAAATTTTGATTTCCTTTAGCAGCATCGTGAGTCAAGACTGGCGGTGACAAGAAAACTCGTAAAATCGGAGTATCTTCGGGATTGATGTTGGCAATAATGTTTTCAGCGGTAACTAGAATCGGCGAATTTTCTAAGTTTTTTTGCTTGACAATGGCGACAATTGCTGTTTCGCGATTTACCTGAGCAATTTCTCGTGCTAAAAGTGCGTCTAACTGTTTTAATTCTAATTGGATTTGACGCTGTTCGGCGATGCAGAATTTTTGCAATTCAGCGCGAAAAACTTCTAGTTGGGCGCTATGTTCGCGATTGAGTTTGCCTTCATTGGCTTGAAAATCCCGATTGAGTCGGGCTAATTTGTCTTGTAATTCGCGGTTAAGCGTGCCTTCATGGGCTTGAAATGCGATATTCATTTCGGCGAGGTATTTCTGCAAGCCTCGGTTTAAATCGCCTTGTTCTCTTGTCACATCAAGACTAGCTTGATGTTGCAAGTTTTGAACGATGGTAATTTTTTGTTGTAATTCTCGTTGTTTGTTGGCGTTATCAATGGCAGTTTCTGAATTAATTGTAGCAATAGATATGCCAGTTTCTGCTTGGCGGTCTTGCCGATATTTCTCTGGCATAAATATGGATTTGGAAGTATCTTTTATGTGATCCCAAATTCCTTTCTTTCCTGGTAATGCTTTGGTCATAATATTTCCTCCAGTGGTTAATGTTTAAAGTTGACAAGATTAAGAGAAAATTTCAAAGCTAAACTGACTAATTTGCTCAATTATGATGGTAATTCGCCCAACTTCCTGTCAAAAACTGACTCGTTGGCAGTAATTTTATCTGCCCTAACTAAAGCTGGCCCAAGTATACCAATTTAAAAAATCTTAGTTGAGTTTGTGTACTCAAGTATTGTCACGCTGGTGCGTCGCTGTAAGATTTTCTGTTTTTTTTGTATTATCAAGGGCGACACACCCTACCAATATTATTGTTGCATTGATTTTTCATACTTGGTATTACTTTGTCTCCAAGAAACCGGGTTTTTTCGGGAGTTTTTTCGTAATAACGAAGTATTTGGGAAAAAACCCGGTTTCTGGGCCTCTCGTCTACCCGACAGAAATGCGGACTAAAGTCCTCACTACGAACCGTAAAGCAAAAGTGAGATTCTCCCCAAAAACCCGGTTTCTGGGCCGTCGCGCAACCATGATTCATCAATTAAGTTTTTGCGCCGCCTCCCACTGCAAATAATAGGTGGGCTGCACCCTCTAGATTTGTATCGGCGCGTCCTATTTCTTTATGGTCTACATTATAAATGTGACCATTCTCTATTTTCCCGATAAAATTGTCCGCTGAGGAATAGTTATATTTATAGACTTCTCCATTGTCTTTGAAGTAACCGACTTCCCACCCAGATGAATTATACATTGTATGCCCTCGAACATCACCGACATCAACGGTGTGACCGTTTAGCTGATGCAGATAAATGTGGCCGTCATCCCGGATGTCTATGTGGGGGCCGTTCATGGTACGATCGCCCCCAGGAACAGTTGCATAGGATGAGTTGACCGTCCAAGGTTGTTGGTGATGGGAATCTAGGGCTGATGTTTGATGCCAGTCTTGATGTTGCGGGTGCTCAACCCATGCAGATTGGTGGAAATCTGGAATGATTTCTGGTTGGTTGACTGGGTGATTTAGATGCTGTGAGTCTAGGGCTGATATTTGATGTAAGTCTTGATGTTGGTGAGAAAAGTCTTGATGTTGGGGATAGTCTGTCCATCCAGATTGAGAGAAATCTGGTAAAATGTCTGGTTGGTTCGTGTGAACAAAATTAGGCTGTTGAGAGTAATCGAGTAAATGATTTTGTGGTAAGCTCAGGTCTAAATGTGGATCTGAATGTTGAACGGTATGCGGCGTGTCGATGCCCAAAGATTGCAGAAAATCATTGAGTTGAAATTGCGGGCTATTTTGTCCGGCATCGGGAAGATGATTATTCATGGCGAGTCACCAAAATCATAGCGATGTCTTGATTGTAGCGTAAATTTTCAAATTTATATATGACGGCTACAAAAAGTTATTTTACAGGGTAGATATAGATTTATAAAGTTAAATTAAGGAAGGTTGTCATTGGGAGAAACGAAACAATCGCCAAGACTAAGATTGCTTCGTTCCTCGCAATGACAGATATAGATATTTATTTATGTCAACAATTAAAGGCTTTTATCTAAAAATTTTAATTAGTTATAGAAGTGATTGAGACGTGTTGTTTTAACCGCAAAATTACGCCATCAACTCATCCAACGCCACACTAAAACCGGGCAACACAAGCTGAGTCTTCGCCACATCACCAGGCTTAAATAAAACTGTCGCACCTTGAGTAATTACTAACACCCAACTACTCTTCGGAAATAGCAGCCAAACTTCCAAACAACCAGACTCTAAATACTCCTGTGCTTTTGCAAAAACATCATCAGCAAAATCGTTAGGCGAAACAATCTCAGCTAGCAGCGGAAAACTCTGCGGCAAAACTGAAAACTCTCCAACTTGCGCCAACAGTTCAGGAGTAATATAAGATACATCTGGTATCCGCCCTTTTTTCAGAGTTTGACAAGTGACTTCCACATAAACCTCACCCCCTTGGGCGGTGGAGTCCATGTAAATGCCCCAATATCGTACCAATCTAGCTTGAATGCGACGAGTCTTTGCAGTCATTCCCGGTTTCCCTACTACTTCTCCATTGACAAATTCTACAGGATGTTTGACTATCACTTTACCGTCTGCCCACTCCGTCCCGTCAGGAGGATTTTGCATCCATTCTTCCAAAGTTAAATCTAACTGTTCCACACTAAAAGTTGTCATCTGACTCACCAATTTTACTGGTCATATCGATTTTATCATATCTGCCAAAACATGAAAAAATCCTTGAATATGCGGCAGCCAGCCAGTCGCAGCTTGTTGGGAGATACCGCACAACCACAGTTGACAGTTGACAGTTGACAGTTGACAGTTGACCTAGAACGAAGAGGATTGGAGTAATGAATAGTCTGATTTTAATTTCTCCCGCTCCGGCGGGCGGGCTTTCAACCAATTCTTTCTGGTAATATATTCATAACGAACAAGTCAGCCAATGGCTATTAACCGAATTCTCGCATTCGCGCGCGTCGAAATGCCTGACTTGGCAAAAGATCGATCGCACCTGACAGCAATTTCTTGCGATCGGATGTGCCCGCAAGATACACTATATCCTTTGTCAGAAAGATGAGGTACTCATGGGCATAGGTCATAGGGCATGGGGCATAGGGCATACCTGACTTTTTTGAGAACCGCTATAGGAGGCAAATTTTTGACAATTTTGTTTCAAAATACCTCCGAATTAGAGACAAATCAACTTCGGAAAAATTCTGAGATTCAACCAGTTTCACCCACCTCTAACCACCTGCGCTTGCTAAAAAATCTTCTTCCCTCTAAGCAAAGCTAAAAAATGATTTTATCCAAACTTCTCAAAGCACTTAAAATGCAAGTCAAACGAGTTGCGTGCATTTTACTTGCCTTAAATCTACTGATATTAAGCGGCTGTCAAAATATTCCCCAAAATAGCGATAAAATTAAACTCACATTGTGGCACGGCATCAATCCCCCGCCCAATCGCGACGTATTTAAAACCCTCACCGACAAATTCAACCAAACGCATCCCCACATCCAAGTAGAACAAATTTACATCGGCCAGCCCGACCAACAACTGCCAAAAATTCTTACCTCAATAGTAGGAAATGCACCGCCAGATTTGCTGTGGAATACTGCCACAATAGCCGGCAAACTAGCAGAACTGCAAGCAATTAAACCGCTAGAGAAATGGCTCGACAAATCCCCCATCAAAACTGAAATCGATCCCTCACTGTTCGAGTCAATGGAACTCGGCGGACACACTTGGTCAATTCCCCTCGCCACCAACAATACAGGAATATTTTACCGTCCCAGTTTGTTTGCAGCAGCAGGAATTAAAGAAGTGCCACAGAATTGGGAACAATTAAAGCAAACAGCCCGATCGCTCACACAGGACACCAACGGAGACGGACGAACAGATCGACACGGCATAGTGCTCCCCCTAGGCAAAGGAGAATGGACAGTATTCACCTGGCTGCCATTCATGTTCAGCGCAGGCGGCGAACTCGTGAGAGAAACATCTCAAACTCCCGTACCCCAAATAGACAACCCGGGTTCTCTCGCGGCCTTGGAATTGTGGAAGGACTTGTTAACAGAAGGTTCGGGAATACTGTCAGCACCCGAACGCGGTTACGAACTCGATAACTTCATCGCGGGTAAAGTCGCAATGCAAATCACCGGGCCGTGGACTCTAGCACAATTGCAGCAAAGCGCGATCGACTATGCAGTGATGCCTATACCCGCCCTCAAGCGCTCCGCCACTGTTGTTGGGGGTGAAAACCTATTTTTAATGAAAACCTCACCAGAACGCGAAAAAGCAGCCCTTGAATTCTTAGAATACGTTCTTGGCGAAGAATTCCAAACAGCCTGGGCCTTGGGTACAGGTTACTTACCAATTAACTTAAAATCGAGAGAGAGCCGAACTTATCAAAGTTTTGTGAAAAAAAATCCTGTTTTGGGAGTATTTTTAGAACAAATGAACTCAGCCCGATCGCGCCCAATTATCTCTGGTTACTCTCGCGTGTCAGAAAACCTTGGCCGCGCCATAGAAGCAACTCTTCTGGGCCGCAACCCCCAAGACGCTCTTAAAGAAGCTCAAGACCGTTTGACATTAACCTTAGATATTGCAGTCAAGTGAGATTGGGCATTGGGCATTGGGCATTGGGCATTGGGCATTGGGCATTGGGCATTGGTCAGTAGTCATTGGTCAGTAGTCATTGGTCATTGGTCATGTTTTGCGAACTTAATAACTCGCGAACCTTATTAGTCATTAGTCATGTTTTGCGAGCGTCCCCGCTCGCGAACGTTATTAGTCATTAGTCATTAGTCATTGGTAATTAATAAGACAAATGGCGATTACTTTACGAAATTCGACAATCGCTCTCTGGCAACAATCACAGAAAAATAGAAAATGTTTTTTTGATGTAAATTCTTTGTTTTCACTGTATTCGACGAAAGACTTGAAGGCTCGATTAACGGGAGCATCTCAGTTTTGCATTTAGATAGATAGTGAGAGCGTCCCCGCTCGCGTATCGTATAATACGCCAGCTCGCGACAGCTCGCACTATAAGAAAAAAATGCTTTTTACAAAAATGAGATGCTCCCCGATTAACGATTAACGATTAACTCGATTAATTGGTTGAAAATCTCATGAAAATCATTCCAACCTGCACTTACAATCAGAAACCGAGTTTCTTGCCCCGCACTTACCTGAAAGCTCAGATGTTGCGTGGGTGTTATCGGTTCGTTAGATATTATTGACCATGGTGCAAGATGTTAGAGTGAATAGAGTTGCGATCGCCCGACACGAACAGACACCCGCAGTCGCTCGGTCATAAATCTTTAGCGAAAACCAAAAATTAACAGACCGAATGCTTAGCCATCACAGATATATTGGCAAAAAACAGAGGCTCCCGAAATTTATGCCCAGATGCGATCGCACAGCAAAAAAAACCGAACCCTCAACGGCTCCACAAAAAATTATCTCAACAGGTTATTCCCTACCTACCACCTCCGTGGAATCAATCCCAAATCTAAAATCGAAAATCCTCTCTTCCCCCGAATTTATCCGTGGGGTCGCCTCTAAAATCTAAAATCTAAAATCTAAAATCTAAAATCTAAAATCTAAAATCTAAAATCTAAAATCTAAAATCTAAAATCGATTGACCTACGATCGCCTAATAGAAAGATTTTTCCTACCCCGTGCCTGTCCCGTGCCACCTACTGATACCAAAACCAGCATCCACCTTTTCCCCAAACGACAATGCAGAAAAAGTTCCTTAACGCAATCAAAGGACATTCCTGGCGGTACTTCTTCGCAGTAGGGGCGATCGCCCTGATCTACTATTTGGCATCGCAATTCGCCATTGCCACCCTCACCCTGAGTTCAGAAATTTACCCCATGTGGCCAGCAGCAGGAATTGCTCAAGTCGCTCTGCTGCTGTTTGGGCGGCAACTGTGGCCGGGAATTGCGATCGGCGCCTTCCTGTTCATCATGAGCGCACCGGCGGCCAGCATCGGCACTGCTTTGATCTCAGCGGGCGCCAGAGCCTTGCAAGCGTGGACGGGAACTTATCTGCTACAGCGCATTAACTTTAGCGCCGGACTCGATCGACTCAAAGACGTTTTAGGAATAGTCGGACTAGCAGCCTTAGCATCTACCCTAATCAACTCCACCATCGGCAGCATCATCGTGTGCGTAAGTGGTTTCTCTAGCTGGAGCAATTTTGGGACGATTTGGGGTACTTGGTGGGTAGGAGACGCGATGGGAATTTTGCTCGTCGCCCCCCTGCTGCTGACGTGGCACAAATTGCCCAAAAGCCCCACCCATCGCAAACAGATAGCTGAACGAGTTATTTGGCTGCTGCTGCTGCTAGCGATCGGCTGGCTCGTCTTCTGTTCCCGCACCCGCGCGGCCTACGCTCGCTATCCCCTAGAATACTTACCATTTCCCCTAGTAGTTTGGGCTGCCTTTCGATTCGGCCAGCGCTACACGGCCCTCGCCAACTTCATCCTCTGCGGCTTCGCCATCTGGGGCATCGCCAGGGGCAGCGGCCCCTTTCTCAAACACGCCAGCAGCATCCCCCAAGCACTGTTATCCCTGCAAGCCTTCATCGCCGTCATCGCCGTTACCGGCCTAGTCTTAGCCGCCACCGTCGCCGAACGCCACCAAGCAGAAGTCTCCCTGCGCGCCAGCGAAGCCAGCCTCGCCAACGCCCAGCGCATCGCCCAGCTAGGTAACTGGGACTTAGATCGCAACACGGAGCAATTGCGTTGGTCAGAAGAAATTTATCGCATCCTGGGAGAACGCCCGGGAACTTTCGATCCCAGCCTCGAAGCCTTCTTGAAATACGTGCATCCCGAAGATAGAGAATTGGTCAAAAGGTCGATCGAAGCTGCTATATTTCAGCAACAGCCTTACAGCATCGACTACAGGCTGCTACTACCCGACGGGAGGAGCCGCACAGTCTGCGAACAAGCCGCCATCAACTCCCTCTACATCACCAGCACCGTCCAAGACATCACAGATAGAAAGCGCGCCGAAGCCGCCCTGAATTCTTCAGAAGAAAGATTTTCCAAGGCTTTTCACGCTTCTCCTGTTGGGATCGGCATCTGCACCCTCACAGACGCACGCTTCCTCGATGCCAACGACAGCTTTTTGCGATCCTTAGGCTGGTTGCGGGAGGAATGTATCGGCCGCACCCCCACCGATTTAGGAATGTGGGTCAATTCAGAAGACGAGCGGCGGCTAGCCAACGTGTTGCGGGAAGAAAATTCGATCGGCAACCAAGAAATCAAAATTCGCACCAAAGCCGGCGAAGTGCGCGACTGGCTGATGTCAGGGGAACTCATCGACCTCGGCAGCACTCAGTGCGTTTTAATCATGACCAGCGACATCACCGAACGGTTGCGTTCCGAAGAATTCCGTCGCGCCGCATTAGCAGCCGAAACTGCCAATCGATCTAAAACCATCTTTCTCGCCAACATGAGTCACGAACTCAGAACCCCCCTCAATGCGATCATCGGCTACAGCGAGCTCCTGCAAGAAGATGCCCGAGACCTCGATGCCGAAGAGTTCATCGACGACCTCCAAAAAATTAACACTGCCGGCCAGCACTTGCTAGGGCTGATTAAAGATATTCTCGACTTCACTAAAATTGAAGCAGGTCACATCGACTTGCACATCGAAACCTTCACCATTTTAAATCTGGTGCAGGAAGTTGTCGGCACGATCGCGCCGATGGCAAACAAAAATAGCAATATCTTAGAAATACAATGCCCTGAGGATATTGGCTCGATGCAGAGCGACTTAACTAAACTCCGCCAGTCCTTGCTCAACCTCCTCAGTAATGCCTCGAAGTTTACTTCCTCGGGCGCGATTAGTTTCACCGTTACCCGCTGCGCCGAAACCCCCGCCGAGGCTGCCCAGAGACGCAAAAAACTTGGAGCCTATAGAGGACTTGACCCATCAGAAAATAGCTCGTCTTCCTGGTCTGCCTCTCAAGATTGGATTGTTTTTACAGTCAAAGATACTGGCATCGGCATGAGTTCCGAACAGTTAGTCAAAATCTTCGAGCCTTTCACCCAAGCCGATTCCTCAACTACTAAGAGGTTCGGTGGCACTGGTTTGGGGCTGACGATTACTAAGAAATTCTGCGAAATGATGGGCGGAGATATTACCGCTTCCAGCGAGTTGGAAAAAGGTTCTACTTTTACAATTCGGCTGCCAGCTATCATCAACTAAATTTTATTTTTCCCGGAAAAGTATGATCGATAAGAAATTTTGTGAGTTGTTGTTGGCTGCTGCCAATTTTATTAATGACACGCTCTCGCTCCCAAAACCCGGTTGCTTCACCTGAGTCGAGCAGTCAGTCGATTTGAGACTTGAAATTTGAGATTTACTCTACAGATGAATCTGGGAGCAGGAACAGGAGTATAAAATTTTGATCTCTCCACGACAGGAGTACCTCGGACTTTATCAGTTTTTGGTGGCTCAAAAAACCTAGTTCTGGCAGAAACCGAGGTTGTCAGCGTCAGTTCACTGTGATAATATGATACAATTTTTAAGTAGGTGGCAGACATTTAGAGCATGGGTTTGTTGACGATGTAATTTTTTTAGACTAAATATAACTTAGGGCGATTTAAAAGATTTTGGATAACGCAGATGACAGCTATGGTTCTCGATAGAACCTGTGATAGAGTTAGATTGCGTATTCTTCCAGTCACTAGATAGCTGCACATATATACTATTAATTAAAAATATATACTGTAAAAAGTTGCCTACAAAGCGCCAGAAATTATGCATCCCTACCTCCAGCGCCAACTCGAACAGCTCGGTTTAGCCGGCGAGTCTCCCCCTCCCACAGCCGAGCAGTGGCAGCTATTCTTAGAGCAGGTAAGTTGTAGCTACGACGGCGCTCCCAGTCAGGAGCAACCCTTGGCACTAAAGGATTTTGCCTCTTCGCCCCCATCCCCTCAAGACTCTCCAACCGCTTCAGAATTCGATCGACTGCGATCGACCGTCAACAGTTTGGGGGTGGGATTGTGTATCCTTGACGGCAAGGGGTTGGTCATCTCGGTGAATCCAGCAGCCGAACGCTTGTTGGGCTGGCGAGAGTCGGAACTTGCAGGCATTTCGCTGCTAAATCGCATTGCCCCCCAGCAAAAGCAAGGCAAAAAATCCCCCGTTTTGAAGGCTCGGAAACAAAAAAACCACAAAAATGAAGATGGGGCGATCGCACATACACTATCTTTACAAGAGGCGATCGCCAACCGTCAACCTTGTAGCAATTGGGACTATGAGTTTCTACGTAGCGACGGGAAAATTTTACCAGTTTCCTATTTTTTCAATCCTGTAATTGAGGGTGGCGAAATATCAGTCTTGGTATTTTTTGAGCAGGGAGAACACCAGCAGCTCTCGATGCTGCAAGCCGTTTTGGACTCAACAGATGCGGGAATTATCGCGGTTGACACCAAAGGCAATGTATGCAATTACAATCAGAAATTTGTCGAGATGTGGGGTTTGTCTCACGCAGCAGGAAACTTGAGCCGATCGCCCGCAGGCAATAGTGAAACAAACATCGCCACAGAATTCCCCTTCGCTAGGGAACAATTAAAAGACCCCCAAAGATTTCTCGAACGCGCGATGCAAGTGTCGGCCCAACCAGATGCGAAAATCAGCGACTTATTAGAATTTAAAGACGGAAGAGTTATCGAATTAAATTCACTGCCATCAAAAGTTGGAGCAAACACAGTTGGCAGAATATGGAGCTTTCGAGACGTTACCGATCGCCAAAAAATAGCACAATCTTTGCAGGAACGAGTAGAATTTGAGGCATTGATTGCTACTTTGTCAACCTATGCGATCGCTGTGCCCGGAGCGGACATAGATGAAGGGTTCGATCGCACTCTCCAAGCAATCGCCCAGTTCAGCCACTGCGACCGCAGTTACATATACTTGTTATCGGCAGACAAAACTCGCGCTCACAAAACCTACGAATGGTGCGCCGAGGGTGTTCCGACCCAAATTAAAGACCTCGCCCCCCAACAAATAGACATCGCCCAAATCCCTTGGATTGCAGAAAAGCTCGATCGCGCCGAAGGCCTGCACATTAGAGAAATCCGCGAACTCCCGCCCCCAAATCAAGCCGAAATAGCTTGGTTGACAGGCAAAAACTTAGCAACATTCCTGACAAACTCCTCCTCGGAAACAGCAACCGCTTCCGCAGGTACGATCGCACATTCGGGCAAAACCAAATTAAACAAACCTCAAAAAAATCTGCGATCGCTAATCGTGATTCCCCTAATTTGCAGTGAAAACCTACTAGGATTTCTCGGATGCGACAGTTACAAACCTGCTGCGAGTCGATCGACCGAAATATCAACTCATCTAAAAATGGTAGGAGAAATGCTCGCCAATGTCCTAGAACGCCAACGCGCAGAAACAGCTTTGAGAGCAGCCGAAACCAAATACCGCAGCATCTTTGAAAACGCAGCCGAAGGCATCTTCCAGACAACCCCAGACGGACGTTACCTCACCGCCAACCCAGCACTAGCCGGGATTTACGGCTACGAAACAGTCGCCCAAATGGTCGGCGAACTAGCAAACATCAGCAGCCAACTTTACGTTGACTCCAACCGGCGCGCTGAGTTTATAGCCCAATTGGCCGCGCGCCACCAAGTATCAAAATTTGAATCCCAAATATACCGCCGGGACGGCAGCACGATCTGGATTTCCGAAAACGCCCGCAGCGTCTGCGACGAAAGCGGCAGCATTTTGTACTTTGAAGGCACTGTCACCGACATCACCCATCGCAAACTTGCAGAATCCGCCATGCAGTCGGCCCTAGAAGCAGCAGAATCCGCCAACAGGGCAAAAAGTACATTTCTCGCCAACATGAGCCACGAACTGCGGACGCCCCTGAATGCCATCATCGGCTACAGCGAAATGCTCCAAGAAGAAGCCGAAGACTCCGGCGATGAAACCTTCGTCCCAGACCTCGAAAAAATTCGCGGCGCAGGCAAACACCTGTTATCGATGATCGATGACATCCTAGATATCTCTAAAATTGAAGCAGGTCGAATGGATCTCTACTTAGAAAACTTCGACATTCATGCCTTGATTGAAAGTGCTGTGGAGACAGCGAAGCCGCTAGTGGAAAAAAACGGCAACACGGTAGAAGTCTACTGTCCAGAAAATCTCGATACGATGCACGCCGATATGACCAAAGTCCGGCAAGTGCTGCTGAACCTACTCAGCAACGCTGCGAAGTTCACCAAAAACGGGAAAATTGCGATCGGAGTTGAAAGAATTACCAATGAACAATTAAGAATGAAAAATCAAGAGGAATCTGCCCAAATTTTAATTTCTAACTCAGAATTTTTAAGTTTTCGCGTCACCGACACCGGCATCGGCATGACAAAAGATCAATTGCAGCGAGTTTTCCAACCTTTTACCCAAGCTGACGCCTCAACTACCAAGCAGTATGGCGGCACCGGTTTGGGACTAGCTATCAGCCAGCGCTTCTGCCAGATGATGGGCGGCAGCATTGAAGCAAGCAGCACGTTGGGCATAGGCACTACTTTCACCGTACTCTTGCCCAGCGCCATCAAAGAACCGGAAATCCCCAACAAAGTCGGCGACAGCACTAGGACTGCGGACGCACCTGCTGTCGGCACGGTGCTGGTAGTTGACGATGACCCCATCTCCCAGGATTTGATCGAGCGCGCCCTCGCTCGCCAAGGACTGCACATAGAAGTCGCAGGTAACGGCGAGGAAGCCCTCAGGCTCGCGAAGCAACTGCGGCCAGACGCCATTACCCTGGACGTGATCATGCCCGGAATGGACGGCTGGGCGGTGCTGTCGGCCCTCAAGGCAGATCCTGACCTTGCCGAGATTCCCGTAATCCTGCTATCCTTTGTTGGCAACAAAAGCCTCGGCTTTGCATTGGGCGCTTCGGACTACCTCACCAAACCAGTGGACGGCAAACGGCTGGTTGCTTTGTTGAACAAGTACCGACGCGACCAAGAAGGCGTTGCGGCTCACAGTTTGCCCTGTCAGATATTAGTTGTGGAAGATGACGATGCCACCCGCAAAATACTGCGGCGGATATTAGAAAAACAAGGCTGGGCTGTGGCGGAAGCTGACAGCGGACGCACTGCTCTCGAACAGCTAGAAGTCGATCGCCCGCAATTGATTTTGCTGGATTTGATGCTGCCAGAAATGGATGGTTTTGAGTTGATCGCCGAACTTCGCAAGTCGCATTCAGAAGATCCTATACCGATCGTCGTAATTACCGCCAAAGACCTGACGACCGCAGAAAGTCAGCAACTCAACGGCTATGTCGATCGGGTTCTGCAAAAGGGAGTCTACAGTTGCGATACTTTGCTGCGCGATGTTCGTTCTATAGTGAATGACAGGCTCGATCGCAGGTATGACTCGAAAGGCAAGGAGAACACCAATGGCTAAAATCCTGTTGGTCGAAGATAACGAAATGAACAGGGATATGCTGTCGAGGCGTCTGGCCCGCAAGGGACATGAGGTCTTTATTGCTGTGGACGGTGCTGAGGGAGTGTCGATGGCCCTCGACAAAGTACCGGATTTAATTCTGATGGATATGAGTCTACCAGTGCTCGACGGCTGGCAAGCAACCCAGCAAATTAAGGCGGCTCCTCAAACTAAAACGATCCCGGTGATTGCGCTAACGGCTCACGCAATGGCGGGCGATCGTGAAAAGTGTATCGCAGCCGGCTGCGACGACTACGACACCAAACCCGTGGAGTTTCCCCGACTTCTGGGTAAGATTGAATTGCTTCTGAAAGAGGCCATGACTTGAGAGTCCCCGCCGTAACACCGATCGGGATTCTTAAGACATTAAAGCCTCAGTAGACTTTGAGTCGGACTTAAGTACCAAATAGTTTGCTAAACTTATCCACAGTTAATTACCTAGACGAGGTTTAACCATGTTTGCCGTCAAACGAGCGCTCAAATTGAATAATAGGGAAGCGACCTTGATGGCGAAACACGCAGGATTTCGGCGCGTGGTATTTAACATGGGGTTAAGTTTGCGGACTCAAATGTACAGTGAGGGGAAACTTACAGACTCAAAGGTGATTAACGAAATTAAAAAAGTTCTCACTAATTACGTCAAAAAGCACCCTGAATTCGCTTGGATGAACCAATTGTCTAGCCGAGTTTACCAAAACGCTTTGATTGACTTGAAAGATGCTTTTAGCCGATATCGTTCTGGTTCTTCAGGTCATCCAAAATTCGCCAGTCGTGGAGACGGTCAATCTTTTACGGTTGATTCATCTAACGGCAAAGTTTTGTTAAACGCTGGCAACACTATTAAGATTCCTACTCTGGGAACTTTTCGGCTTTACGAAGCCCTAGATTGTAGTTTTATTTCTCAAACTTTCACGATTTCAAAAGAAGGGAATCGCTGGTTTGTTTCTATCTGCGTTGATGCAGAGCGTATCCCGGTTCAGCAGTCTGAAAGTTCTGTGGGAATCGATGTTGGTATCAAGTCATTTGCCACTCTGTCAAAAGGGCAGTTTTTTGATGCACCGAAGCCGTTAATAGCCCGTGCGAAAACAAAGCTTGCTACTTTACAGCGCCAAGCATCAAAGCAGGTAAAAGGCTCTCGAAATCAGCGTAAAACTTACAATAAGATTAGCCAGATTCATGCAAAGATAGCTCGTATTCGCCTAGATTTCCTTCACAAGTTAACAACTTATTTAGCTAAAACTTTTAAGTTAATTAAGATTGAAAATTTGAACGTCAAAGGAATGATGGCAAATCACAAGTTAGCGGGAGCAATATCTGACCTTGGTTTTTATGAGTTTAAACGTCAACTCGACTATAAATGTCAAATGTATGGAGCTAACTTGGTATTGGTAGACCAGTGGTTTCCTAGTACCAAAACTTGCTCAAATTGCGGCACAAAAAAAGATATGCCACTAAGCATACGGACTTTTGACTGTCCTGTTTGTGGCAGATATTTGGATCGCGATTGGAACGCCAGCATTAACATTTTAAATTGGGAACCCTCGGCTTGAGGGGGATAGCCTACTTATCTTGGGATAGCCGACTACCCAACAGCGTAGGAAGTAAACTCGTAATTGTATCTAAAGATGGCTTTAGATAGGTTTAGGTAAGTTTTATGAAGCAGGCAAGCAATGGCTAAAATCCTGTTGGTAGAAGATAACGAAATGAACAGGGATATGCTGTCGAGGCGCCTCGCCCGCAAAGGGTATGAGGTGTCGATTGCTGTTGATGGCGCGGAGGGGGTATCGATGGCGAAGACAAAAGTACCGGATTTGATTTTGATGGATATGAGCCTGCCGGTGCTCGACGGATGGCGAGCAACCCAGCAAATTAAAGCGGATCCCGAAACTAAAATGATTCCGGTGATTGCGCTGACGGCTAACGCTATGGCGGGCGATCGTGAAAAGTGTTTGGCGGCAGGCTGCGACGATTACGACACCAAACCTGTGGAATTTCCGCGACTTTTGAGTAAAATCGAAATGCTTCTGAAAGAGGCCATGCAATGAAAACTGACGACGGCAGCGTCCTGGTTGTTGACGATAATGAGGTAAACCGCGATTTGCTGGCCCGCCGACTTCAGCGTCAAGGCCACGCGGTGACTGTTGCTGAAGATGGTCTCCAAGCTATGGCACTGATGCGTAGTGAGCCTTTTGATTTGGTACTCCTGGACATTATGATGCCACAAATGAACGGCTATCAAGTTCTGGAACATCTGAAAGCAGACGAGCAGTTGCGCCACATCCCAGTGATTATGATTTCGGCGGTGGACGATATCGACAGTATTGTCCGCTGTATTGAATTAGGGGCGGAGGATTATCTTTCTAAACCGTTCAATCCAGTATTGCTCAAGGCTCGGATTAGTGCCTGTCTGGAAAAGAAGCGGCTGCGGGATAAGGAACAAACTTATCTGCGGGAGTTGGCCGAGGAAAAGGAAAAGTCCGAGCGTTTGCTACTGAATATTTTGCCAGGCCCGATCGCCCAACGCCTCAAAGAAGGAGAAAATACGATCGCCGACAGTTTCGCGGAAGTTACTGTCATGTTTGCCGATTTGGTTGGTTTTACCAAGCTTTCGGCTCATTTGTCGCCAGCGGAGTTAGTGGAATTGCTCAACGAGATTTTTTCAGCTTTTGACGAGTTGGCCGATCGCTACGGACTTGAGAAAATTAAGACGATCGGCGATGCTTATATGGTGGTTGGCGGTTTGCCAAAAGTAAGCGACAACCACGCCGAGAGCATTGCAGAAATGGCGATCGACATTCTAGGAGCAATGGCTCAAATCCGCACCAAGGGAGGACAGCCGCTCAGCATCCGCATCGGCATCCACACGGGCCCCGTAGAAGCCGGAGTCATCGGCACTAAAAAATTTACTTACGATTTGTGGGGAGACACAGTAAATACAGCTTCCCGCATGGAATCTCAAGGCATTCCCGGCGGCATTCAGGTGACAGTTGCTACCTACGAGCGCCTGCGGAATAAATATGTTTTTGAGGAGCGCGGCGTGATTTCGGTGAAAGGAAAAGGCGATATGATGACTTATCTGCTTGTGGCCCGAAAAGGTGCATAATTGACAGTTGTCAGTTGGCAGTTGGCAGTTAACTATTACCAATTACCAATTACCAATTACCAATTACCAATTACCAATTACCAATTACCAATTACCAATTACCAATTACCCAATTACTAAATTGAAAAATGAACGTAAATTCTAACCTTTTAATGTATGCCCAATGGGCAGGAATTCTAACAGTAGCCTTGTTTGTTTTAACCATCGTAGCATTTATCTTGAAATGGGGTTTTCGCTTCCGATTGGTAGGAGTGAGCAGCTTTATGGCCGTCATTGCTGCGAGTATATTCGGTCTCGGTTTAGGACTTTTTTCGCGCACAGAAATTCCCGGTGCAGTGCGCTATTCTTTAGTTTACGATACTGGCGGCGCCCAAACTGTAGTTACCGTGCCACCTTCAATTACTGAATCCGAGTTAGAAGCAACAATGCAGCAAGTGGCTGCGGATTTGTACTCTCCAGGGCGATCGGGAAGCGGAAGAGATTACATGACAATCCGCGTTCGGACGGTGGTACATCCTGAGCCTGGTCTGTCTCAGCCGCTGTTTTTGGGCGAGGTGAGACGATCGCTCGCGACGAGATATGATGACAAAATGGCGATCGACATCTACCCCGAAAAAGTCGCAATTCTGAAAAAGTATCAAGTCTCATAAATCCTGTAAGGGCGGGTTTTACAAACAAGAATTGCCTAAAACCGACAATAAGATAAAACCCGCCCGCACCAACGACAAATCAATTATAAACAATATAAAATTATGACTAAAAATTCTGAAGAATTACTAACAAATCTATTCAATCTTTCCAACCCCTACAATCCTTTACCCGCAGGCGACCCGCGATATGTTGACTGTCGGGAAGTCTGAGGAGATGACAATATTACCGTAGACCTGGGCCTAAATATTCAGCGTTCTCAAGAGATGACTTGTCAGTTGTATGCCGGACATTTTGGTGCAGGAAAATCAACCGAATTACGAAGACTAGAACAGTATTTGCAAGAACAAGGTTATTTTGTAGTTTATTTCGCCGCTGAGGAACAAGATATCAATACCGAAGATACGGAATATACAGATATTTTGCTGGCTTGTACCAGACATTTATTAGAAGCAATTAGACTTCTTGCAAAAATACTTAGGACGGGCTAGAAGCCCATCCCACAATTTTTTTTTCTTGTGGGATGGGCTTCTAGCCCGTCCCAAAATTTGATTAAAAGGACTTTTGCAAGAGGTCTATTAAAGATGCGGACTCAAAACCTTTACTCGATTGGATGAAAAACCGCTGGAACGATTTAAAAGATTTAGCCTTGACAGAAGTATCTTTTGAAACATTGAGCTTAGAAATGCAAATTGCTCAGTTTGCCAAACTGACGGCGAATGTGAGAACCGAACCTAGTCTGCGCCAAAAAATTAGAGAAAAAGTTAATCCTCACACTACCACGCTGATTGAGGCGCTGAATCAGTTTATTCGGAATGCTAAAAAAAGGTTGCCCGACAAATATTCGCAATTGGCAATAATTGCCGATAATTTAGATAAGATCGTGCAGTTTTATAAAGGCGGAGGAGAACGCAGCAATCTCGACGAAATTTTTTTAGACCGCAGCGAACAACTCAAAGCTTTAGATTGTCATATCGTTTACACCATACCAATTTCGATGGTGCATTCCAATCGCGCTGCTGATTTGAGTAATAACTATAATAATGCTCCACAAGTGCTGCCGATGATTATGGTAAACAATCCCAGCGGTGAAGTTAATCAAGCGGGACTTGCTAAAATGAAACAGGTGGTTGAGAAACGGGTGAAACAAGTCGAACCCAGTTTATCTCTAGAATTAGAAACACAATGGTTTGAAAACAGAGAAACACTAGAAAAGCTGTGTTTGATGAGTGGGGGACACGTCAGGAATTTGCTGTCGATGTTGCAAGAAGCTATAAATCGTACCCAAGATTTGCCAATTACTGCAAAAGCAGCGCAAAGGGCAATTACGAACTTGCGGAATATTTATAGAAGAACCGTTAACAAAGAAGAATGGTCAATTTTAGCGAAAGTATCTGTCTCTCACCGGATACTTAATGACAAACAGCACCGCGATTTGCTATTTAACCGCTGTATTTTGGAATATCGATACTATGATGAAGAAGAAGAAATGCAGAATTGGTATAACGTTCACCCGCTAATTAAAGGCATTCTGGAATTTAAGGAAGCAGTTGCACAACTTGAGCCATGACATCGGAAATCATTGATTGGGACGAAGATTTGCCACCAGCAACACCGGAGGAAGAATATGAATCTCTGGTACGCACTCTCAGACGGACAAATGGTTTCCGGTTGTTGTTTGTGGAGTGTGTGCCGTCGGAGGGGAAACGATTGATTGCGAAAGTTCAAACAGATTTCCCTCGGAAAAAGGTTGAGGTGTTGCCGCTGAATGAGTCGGTTTATAATTTTTATAATTTAATTGAAGAGTTGCCAAAACGAGATGAAATTAATATTTTGTTTGTGACAGGCTTAGAATATTCGTTTGATGAATACGAACGAGAAAAAAGGGCGATCGGATGGGAAAGCAAGGATATTTATTCTTACAGTTGGCGGGGAGTGCCACCTGTTTTAATGAATATCAACCAGCAGCGAGAGCGTTTTCTAGATAATTTTAAAATTTGTTTTGTTTTTCTTTTGCCTAAGTTCGGTATTGAATATTTTATTCATCGCGCGCCGGACTTTTTTGATTGGCGATCGAGCTTATTTAAGTTTTCGATGGATCAGGAAAGCTTGCAAGCCGAATCAATGCAGGCTTGTTCGGAAAGATGGCAGTTAGAAGAATATCTAGCTTTGACTCCCGAAGCGCGGAAACGGGAATTGGTGAGGCTTCAAGGTTTAATTGATGAGGATGGGCAAACATCAGAACAAAAAGCTGAATTGTTTTTTGAACAAGCTTTATTGTATCGCTCGGCTGAAGATTATGCAAAGGCGATCGCCTCCTACGACAAAGCCTTAGAATTCAAACCAGATAAACACGAAGCCTGGATCAATCGGGGCAGTGCACTGGATGATTTAGGCAGGCTAGAAGATGCGATCGCCTCCTACGACAAAGCCTTAGAAATCAAACCAGATTATCACGAAGCCTGGAACAATCGGGGCATTGCACTGCGTAATTTAGGCAGGCTAGAAGATGCGATCGCCTCCTACGACAAAGCCTTAGAATTCAAACCAGATGACACATCTGCATTTTATAATAAAGCTTGCTGCTATGCGTTGCACAGTCAGATTGACCAAGCTATTCAGAATTTGCAGCAAGCTATCAATCTGAATCCTGATGAATGGCGAGAAATGGCAAAAACTGACTCGGATTTTGACAGTATGCGATCTGATGTTCGGTTTCAAGCCTTGATTCAAGGATAGGGATTAGCCGTTGGGTGGGGGCGGGTTTATGAGATTGTTAGTTATTGGCAGAAATTGTTGGTGAACCCGCCCCTACAGCATCACAAACACTTTATGATAGATTAATAGCGAGGTAAAAGATGACTCAACTAAATGTAACTGTAACTAATGACAGATTTCCCGAACTCATCGCCCGCGTTGAGGATACTGGAGAACGAATTGTCATAGAACAGGAAGGAAGGGCGATCGCTGCTATTATTACTTATGCCGATCTGAAGCGGCTAGAAGCATTAGAAGCCGCCCTGATTGACAAAGCAAAACTACAAGAATATGAATGGCTAAAAGCTGCGATCGCAAATCCAGCCTTTGATTCTCTGAGAGACTCAGCGGAAGATATCTACACTTTAGCTGATGGCTTGCCATTCCACGACTCAGAATGGATTAAAACAGCGATCGATCCTAATTTTGGTTCGATTCTCGACCCCCAAGAAGACATTTATACTATAGCTGACGGTAAACCATATCTAGCTTAAATATCTCCCTTATTTCTTAGTCCGCGTAGGCGGACTTGGTTTGTATAGACGCGGTTTCAACCGCCGGGTCATCTGCCGTGTCCTGATTTCGGGTTATATTAACTCCGATGCAACGGAATTGATATAACGAATAAATACTCAGAAACCTGGTTTGTTTGCAAAATCGGGTTTCTGCCGATCGCCATTACTTACTCTTTCAACCTAATTCTGTCATCTTCATCGCCCTTTCCACTCTTCTACGCAATTCCCGAAAAATTTTAGTAAAAATCCATACATCCAAATCAACACCGAAGACAAAATTACTTAGAATTCAACGATAAAAAATTGCAAAAGTTCTCCAATTTAGGTAAGATTGTCAACAATAACAAAATTAAGGTACAATCGCCACCATTAGATGGCAGATGGCGAAAAACATCGCATATAAAAGAAAAAACGACAATTTTACATACTGAGGTGAAAACCCTTGCAAAAGTTAGCTAACAGAGAAAAAGCGATCGAATCTGGAGAACAATCCATATCACCCAACGCCCAAAACGCTCAAACGTTCTACGATCGCGGAAACGCCCTAGAATCAATGGGACGCTTGTCCGCAGCGCTCGAATCTTGGTCTAAGGCGATCGAACTCGAACCAAAATTTCACGAAGCTTGGTACAACAAAGGCGTAGCCTTCAGAAAGTTGGGACAGCTACCCGAAGCAATCTCCGCTTACAACAAATCTTTAAAAATTCAACCAAAAAATGCAGAAGCGTGGTACAATCGCGCGAACGTGTTGCGGAAGCTAAACAGACTCTCAGAAGCGATCGCTTCCTACGAACAGGCGATCGAACTCAAGCCAGACTATCACGAAGCTTGGACGAACCGCGGCAACACCCTCGTCAACTTAGAAAAATTCTCAGAAGCCCTCGCATCCTATGACAAGGCGATCGCCATTCAAGCAGACTACTCGGAAGCTTGGTACAACAAGGCATTTGCGCTGAAACACTCCGGGCAAAATGCAGCCGCGATCGCTTCCTACGACAAAGCGATCAAACTAAAACCAGACTTGCATCAAGCTTGGTACAACCGCGGCTTAGCCCTAGCCGAGGAAAAACTCTACGCCGAAGCCGTTGCTTCCTACGACAAAACTCTGCAACTGCGCCCGAATTCCCCGGAAGTCTGGAACAAACGCGGCACGGCGATCGCCCAAATGGGACAATTTGAAAACGCGATCGCCTCCTGGGACAAAGCGATCGAACTCAAGCCAGACGACAGCGAAACCTGGTACAACCGTGGCTTAGCCTTAGTAAATTTAAAACAGTTTAAAAAAGCAATCGCTTCCTGGGACAAAACCCTAGAGTTGCAGCCCGAAAACATCGAAGCCTGGTACAACCGCGCTGTCGCCCTCAAAAAAATCGAACGCTTTACCGAAGCGATCGCTTCCTACGATCGCATTATCGCCATTACACCCGACGATCCAAATCTTTACTATCAAAAAGCCTGCGTCTACGCCCTAGAAAAAGCAGCAGGCGATCGCAAAAACAGCCCCAAAGCTGTAGAAACCAGCATTCAGAAAGCGATCCAAAACTTATCAAAGGCGATCGAACTAAATCCGGAAAAATACAGGAAACTATGCCAGAATGACTCTAAATTGCGTACAATACGGGAACAGGTGCGGTTTTTAGCTTGATTTCAGGGTAGCAAATGATTGATGGATACCGATGCCGCACTGCAACCTTTGTAGGCAAAACAGCACCACAAACCCCAATCATGCAAACCCTAGACAAAACTCAAGCAAAATTCGCTCAACTCGCAGCGCATCTCAGCGAAGTTACCGACATCGAATCAGCCTCGTCACTGTTGCATTGGGATCAGGCGACTTATATGCCCGCCAAAGGTGCAACTGCGAGAGGCCGTCAGTTGGCAACTCTCAAACAAATATCCCACGAAAAATTTACCGATCCCAAAATAGGTGAACTCCTAGAAGACTTGCGTTTCTACGAACAAACCCTCCCCTATGACTCTACCTCAGCTAGCCTGATCCGCATCGCCCGCAGAGATTACGATCGTGCCGCCAGAGTCCCCGCCACCTTCATGTCCGCACTCTGCCGCCACCAAGCCGACTGCTACGAAGTTTGGGCAACAGCCAAAGCAGCCAACAACTTCGCAGCCGTCGAGCCATATCTCGAAAAAACCTTAGAATTAAGCAGGCAGTACGCCGACTTTTTCCCCGGATACGAACACATTGCCGATCCTTTGATCGATCGCAGCGACTACGGCATGAAAGTATCCCTGCTGCGCCCGCTGTTCGCCCAACTGCGTCAAGAATTAGTACCCATAGTCGAAGCCATCACCTCACAACCTCCCGCTGACGACTCCTGCTTGCACCAAAACTTCTCCGAAGCTCAACAGCTAGAATTCACCCGCACAGTCGTACAACTCATGGGGTATGACTTCCAGCGCGGACGGCAGGACACCACCCTGCACCCCTTCATGACCAACTTCTCCATAGACGACGTACGCATCACCACCCGCGTCTACAAAGATCACCTCGATCAAGCCCTCTTCAGCAGCATCCACGAAGCCGGACACGGCCTCTACGAACTCGGCAATTCCCCCGAATTTGAAGGTACGCTACTCGCAGGTGGCATTTCCTCCGGCGTGCACGAAAGCCAGTCGCGGCTTTGGGAAAATCTAGTCGGGCGCAGCCGCGGTTTTTGGCAGTATTTTTACCCGCAATTGCAAAGCCTATTTCCGCAACAGTTGGGCGCAGTATCCCCAGACGCATTTTACCGCGCCATTAACAAGGTCTCGCGATCGCTCGTCCGCACCGATGCTGACGAAGTAACCTACAACCTCCACGTCGCCATCCGCTTTGACCTAGAATTGGCAATGGTAGAAGGCAAATTAGCAGTGCGAGACCTCCCCGAAGCCTGGAACGATCGCTATAAAACAGACCTAGGCGTTGTCCCCGCTACCGACAGCGACGGCGCGATGCAAGACGTTCACTGGTATGTTGGGACGATCGGCGGAATGTTTCAAGGTTACACCCTCGGCAACTTGATGAGCGCTCAATTCTACGAAACCGCACTCAAAAACCATCCCGAAATTCCCGCACAAATAGAACAGGGAAACTTTAGCGTACTCCACGACTGGCTCAAACAAAACATCTACGACCACGGCCGCAAATACACTGCCGTCGAATTGATCGATCGCGTCACCGGTTCACCTTTAACTATCGATCCGTTTGTGCGCTACATTCGCCACAAATACGGCGAATTTTATGTCATTTGAGGGAGAGCAATTGCCTATTGCAGACTTTAAAATGAGATTAAAAAAAGTAGGCGCCTAAAAAAAGGGTGGTACTAATACAGTATCGCCCTTTTTTAGAGCGAAAATCAGAAATCTCAAATAAGGGAGTATCTATGTCTGAACTCTTTGAGGCTGTTATTTGCAGCGACGAAAAAACCGACTTGCGGCAATTTGCCAGCGATTTGCGGGCTTTGGGAAACAAATATTTACTGCGAAACGATATAGTTAGCGCTTTTGCCGCCTACTGCACCAAATACGAAAAGTCCCAACAGTTTCATCAATCCTCTCATTTGAGCAAACTGATTTACTACGTTCAGGAAATTATTCTCGAACCAGGCAGTCTTTGCGTCCTGCTGCGGCCCAAAATTGCGACAATGGAAATAGTGCGAGTTGGAGATGACTTGACACTGGAACCGATGACAGTGCAAGAATTGCTCGACGTGCGCGATCGCTTCGTCAACCACTTTCACCCCCAAGAAGGCGACATCCTCGAACTAGATTTCGGCCCTTTTTACGACTATTCCCCCTCCATACGCGACCCCAAGAACATCGGCAAAGGAGTGCAATTCCTCAACCGCTACCTCTCCAGCAAACTGTTTCAAGACTCCAAACAGTGGCAGGAAACTCTATTTGATTTCTTGCGGATTCACCGCTACAACGGCATACAATTACTAATTAACGATCGCATAAAATCTCAAGAACAACTTTCAGAACAAGTCAAAAAAGCCCTCACCTTTGTCAGCGAACTTTCTGAAGATGAACCCTACGAGAGATTTAAATTCGTCCTGCAAATGATGGGTTTGGATGCAGGTTGGGGAAATACCGCAGCCCGCGTGCAGGAAACTCTAGGAATTCTCGACGAATTAATTGATTCCCCCGATCCCCAAACCCTAGAAGCATTTATTTCTCGGATTCCGATGATTTTCAAAATCGTCCTAGTTTCTCCTCACGGCTGGTTCGGTCAAGAAGGAGTGTTGGGGCGTCCGGATACGGGCGGTCAAGTAGTTTACGTGCTCGATCAAGCGAAGAATTTAGAGAGACAACTGCAAGAAGACATTCATCTTGCCGGTCTCGATAGTTTAGGTGTAAAACCAAAAGTAATTATTCTCACCAGGTTAATTCCAAACAGTGATGGCACGCGCTGCAACGAACGTTTGGAAAAAGTTTACGGCACCGAAAATGCTTGGATTTTGCGGGTTCCCTTCCGGGAATTCAATCCTAAATTGACTCAAAATTGGATTTCTCGGTTCGAGATTTGGCCTTATTTGGAAACTTACGCGATCGATGCTGAAAAAGAACTACTGGCAGAGTTTCAGGGCAAGCCAGATTTCATAATTGGCAACTATTCTGACGGCAATTTGGTGGCTTTTTTGCTGTCGCGAAAACTCAAAATTACTCAGTGCAATATTGCCCACGCCCTGGAAAAATCTAAATATTTGTTCAGCAATCTGTACTGGCAAGAATCTGAAGATAAATACCATTTTGCGCTGCAATTTACTGCCGATATCCTTGCCATGAATGCGGCTAATTGTATTGTCAGCAGCACCTATCAAGAGATTGTCGGCAAACCGGATAGTGTCGGGCAATACGAATCTTACAATTGTTTTACCATGCCGGATTTGTACCACGTCGTCAACGGCATTGAGCTGTTCAGCCCAAAATTCAATGTCGTGCCGCCGGGAGTGAACGAAAGCGTGTATTTCCCCTACACGCGCAACGAAGATAGGGTGCAGGGCGATCGCGATCGGCTCAACGAACTGCTGTTTACCCTCGAAGACCCGGAACAGGTGTTCGGAACACTCGACGACCCGCAAAAGCGCCCTCTGTTTTCGATGGCCCGGCTCGATCGCATTAAAAACCTGACAGGCTTAGCAGAATTGTTTGGCAAAAGCGAGGAATTGCAAGCAAAATGCAACTTAATTTTAGTAGCCGGCAAGCTGAGAGTCGAAGAAACCGAAGACTACGAAGAAGCCGAAGAAATTAAAAAACTTTACGCAATTATCGAGCAATACAAGCTGCACGGTAAAATTCGCTGGCTGGGAGTGCGGCTGTCCAAAAGCCTGTCCGGTGAAATCTACCGGGTAATCGCCGACGGCCAAGGTATATTTGTACAGCCAGCCTTATTTGAAGCTTTCGGCTTGACAATTCTCGAAGCCATGATTACCGGGATTCCGACTTTCGGGACGCAGTTTGGCGGGCCGATAGAAATCATTCAAGATGGAGTAAATGGGTTCTATATCAACCCGACCAACCACGAGGAAACTGCCCAAGAAATTCTGGATTTTTTATCGAAATGCGAACAGAATCCCAACTATTGGTACGAAATTTCAACGCGAGGAATTGACAGAGTTTACAGCACGTATACTTGGAAAATTCACACTACCAAGCTGCTGACTCTGGCCCGGACTTACGGTTTCTGGAACTACTCGTCCAAGGAAAACCGCGAAGATATGCTCCGCTACATAGAAGCGCTGTTTTATCTGATTTACAAGCCGAGAGCGAAGGCTTTACTGGAGGAGCACGCACAGCGATAAGTGGGAAGTTTTGGTTTGTAGGGGCCGGTTGAGACAAAAAAGTGTTAGAGCGATCGACTGGGTACGTTTAGGTACGTTGTTGCGCTTCAGCGCTCTTTCGGCGTATATCGGAGCGCTCAAGCGCAACAACGTACCTTGATTTCAGGTGGATCCTAAGAAATCGACTAGGTAAGTTGTTGCGCTTCAGCGCTCTTTCTGATAGATGGGAGCGCTGAAGCGCAACAACGTACCTTGATTTCGGGTGGATGCTAAGAAACCGTTAGGACGTTCTTAATGGCCCAAACATCAGCCATGGATTCCTTCTTCCTTTCTCCTTCTATCCGTTACATTCTTTACTGGCATCTGCTGCCGAGCTTCCTTTGTGTCGTTCGCCGGCGACGGGGTTTGAAACTGTAACTTAATTTATGGACAAAGCTACCCATCCTTGACTATTTGGGTAGCTTTGTCCGCAACTCGGGCGATCGCACGAGACTATT
>NZ_JAEQCE010000207.1:0-1582 GCF_020738665.1 Microcoleus sp. PH2017_08_TRC_O_A | reverse complement strand
TGGCAAGAAAGAGAAGGGTAGCGCTAAGGGAACTATTAAAAATGCCCTAGCATCCAAAATAGAAGAATTAGTGCGGACTAGCGAACTAGATATGATGCTGCAACGGGAAAACTTGGGCTTAGCGCCGAAGGGGGATATGAAAGAATTTATGCAGCCCTTGATAAAAAAGCTGAAGGGGCGTAGACGGTGACGGCAATATTCTATACGTTGATTATTTATTCAACCGCAATAGCCGTAATTTTTATCGCTTTTAGTCCAGGTAGTGTAGTATAAATATATACAACGTTTCTCTCTTCGGACTATCGTTGTATTAAAGTAGGCTCCTAAAGTAGGGCCTTACTTTGTAAAATGACAGTAGGTACAGGAAAATAGTCAAAAAAATACCCCCTGATTAAAGGGGGTAAGTGACTTACCAGGTAAGGGTTAAACTTCGACAAGATGTATATCTTTATCAAATCCTAGGTAATGCTTAACAATGATTTCAACACTGTTCCCGCAAGCGTGAGCCAATAGCAGAAGAGCCGATGTGTCACTTTTGTTAGCGTGAGCGGTAAGGGTAATGTAAGTGTGTCTAGTGTGATAAGGTGCGAGATATTGGCTGATTTTGCCTTCAGAAACAAGTCGAGTAACTACGCCAGGATAGTGGTATTCGTAGCTTTTGCCATTTACTTCTTTCTTATCTACCTTGCCTAGCCATATTAAAGAGTGACTGCTGTTGCTATGAGTTTGGCCGCCTACCTGTGGGAATACAAGGTCAACTGATGATTGACTTTTTCTAATATTAGATAGAAGGCTAGCTATTTTCGGGGTGATTCTGAACATTCTTATCTCTTTAGTTTTTGTCCGCTTTGTAGATTTAATGCTGGTTGCGTAGCTCTTACTAAAACGGATATAGCCACGGTCAAAGAAAATATCACCCCAACGCAATGCGAAAGCTTCACCGGGTCGGCAACCTGTCAGAAACAAAAATTCAATCAAGGGCGCGGCTTTACGTTCATTTTGCTTGTCTGATTCATAGAATGCCCTGACAATAATGTCACGTTCATTCTTGGTAAAAAAACGTACATCAGTTTCGCATTCTTCCTCTTGCCTACTATCTTGCAACTGCCACCATTCTAGTATTTCACCATCGACACCGATTGCTGATGTGTACTTTTCCTTAGGATTCTCGACAACTTCAAGATGTAAGTTTCGATAAGGGTTTTGAGCATTCTTTATCATGCCCGTTGATTGCCCTCGATCAAAAGCTTCATTTAACGCTCGGATGGTATCGACAATAGCAGCCTTATTGTAAGGTGACAATAATAGTTTTTCAGCAGACAATCTGTTAGCAGGTAGACTGCTGATGTCGTTCCCGGTAGCGGAAAAACTACGGCTTTTTTTGTCCCATTTCAGCCCTTTGATGATATTTGAATAACGTCGCAGATAGCGGTCAGCAAAAGTAGATGGCTCTACTTTTGTTTCTTTCCACTCAAGGTACGCTTCCCACATCTCGCCTACGGTAATCTCGGGTGTTGCAGCCTGTACACCTGGCATCTGAAGTACATCAGCTAGCTTGGCATATTTGCCCCCGCCTATACCA
>NZ_JAEQCE010000097.1:26953-35993 GCF_020738665.1 Microcoleus sp. PH2017_08_TRC_O_A | reverse complement strand
TATATACATAATTCCCGTAGGGGCGGGTTCACCAACAATAATCGCCCCAAAACTAACAATTTCAAAAACCCGCCCTCACCCAACAAACAATATTAATGTACATTCAGATTTACGGTGGGGCGGGGGCGGGTTTATATTAATTGTCGGTGATTATTATGTATGGTTGGCGAACCCGCCCCTACAAATAAAATGTAGGTTGAAATTACAATTTCAATCCACCGATAGATAATGTAGAGTGCGTCGCACTCGACAATCTGCAATGAAAATCAAAAATATAGCAGCGACGCACCCTACCAGATAAAAAAGATTAATTTGCGATTGCTTCCAAGAATTTCTCAGCATTCTTCACGCTTTCAATATCATAAATATCCCGGTTGTAACAAACAATTTGTGCTACCAACTTTTCATGATGTTGCTGAGCTTTTTCCAACATAGAACCCTGGGAACGCCGATAATTGACAACTACTTCTTTCGTTCCGAAAAATGGGATATTATGTCTGTGACAATTGACCCAAAATTCCCAATCTTCGTAACCTTCTTTCATCCCAATTTTATAACCTGCCACTAAATCCAAAATAGATTTGTGATACAGTGAAGACGGGTGAATCATGTTAGAGTGCTTGATGTTTTCCGGCGAATACAAATCGCTACTCGGTACTATGCGATTTTCTGTGCCAAACATTTGATAAGAACCAAATGCTACACAAGGTACATGAGATTTTAAGCATATTTCTAAAAGACTATTTAAGGCATTTTCAGCTAAAATATCGTCAGCATCCAAAGGCATAATGTATTCACCATTTGCTGCTGCTATTCCAGCATTTCTTGCCAGAGACAGCCCTTGATTTGTTTGTTCTACCAGCCTGATTTTATGCTGGGGATTTGCTGCTATTAAATTTTTGGCAACTGTGCTTGTAGTATCTAAGCTGCCATCATTGACAATGATAATTTCCAAATTTTTGTAAGTTTGCTTAATTGCGCTAGTTACCGCTTGTGGCAAAAAGTGAGATTGATTGTAGCAGGGAACAATCACAGATACCAACGGTCGATTTTCCAATTGCTGGGATGCAGAAATTTGCCTGAAACTTTCTGTTTGGGCTGACTTTTGAGCAGATTGCAAGCTATAAAAATAAATCTTGGGATGTACAATCGCTAATTGATTCAAATCCGTGTTTTGATATTCACTTTCTAACATTGGATATCTCGATAAATATTCTTGTTTAACAAAAATAAATATATTCTGAGCGTACCAAGGCTCTACTTTGTCATTGTTCCATATTTTTCTCCTCAAGCAATCCACGACTGCAAAACCTTTTGTATGAAAATAATTTACCCAATATTGCGGCCACTGTTCGTTAACGTGTTCGACGCCTCCTTGAAACGGTATCGCAGCCGAAAACAAAATTACTGGTGCTAATTGAGTGAGAGAATTAACAAAGGTTTCAGCACAGGTAGCTGGCAAATGTTCTGCAACTTCTAGGGAAATTGCTAAGTCAAACTTTCTTTTTAATTGCAGCGGTTGCTTTAAATCTGCGGATTGGAACTGATTTAAAGGAATTTGTAAAAGAGTGCGATCGACATAATCGCCATCTATTCCCAAACAGTCAGCAATTCCCAACTTTTGAAAAGCAGCTAACCAACTTCCCGTACCGCAGCCCACATCCACTACACTTTTAGGTAAATTTGGTTGCAGCAAGTCTAACAGCAGAGGAATAATTTCTATAGCAGAACTGCGAGTTCCTTCTCCTATTAATTCGTAGAAATCTCTTGTATAAGATGACTGTTTTTGTTTATTTTTTTTACTGTATGTGGTCGAATCAATACCGTTTAAACTGCTAATTTCATAACCCTGCAAATGTGCTGGCAAATCCCAATAAATATTAGGATCTGGTTGATGTTTTACAGGCTCGACATTGCCGCGCCAAGCTGCACCCATAATTTGCATTGTTTGATATACTATCGTTTGCCAACCCTGTTGTTTCAAGTAATCTAAACCCTTAGCAACAGCCGGAGCAGCTAAATCGTGAAATAAAATTATTGCATCTTGTTCTGCCAATTTTTCGCAGGCGATCGCATCATTTAACGGCCCATCACCTTCGTGTTCTCCGTCAATAAAAATTAACGACCATTTCCGGTTCAAATCCTTTGCTAATTGCTCTACTCTTTGGGGGCTGTAACCGGGTATGAGTTCAACGGAAGTTTGCACGCCAGACGCATTGAGAGCGCCTTGAATTGAATCTATTACGCTTTGTCTAATATCATCTCTTTCTAACAGCGGATCGACGACATCTAACTCAACTCCGGCGAGTGCTAAATGACAAGCAGACCAACCCAGCCAGCAGCCAATTTCTAATGCTTTTTTACCTGAAAATTGCAGGGCTGTATTGTAAAGAATGTGTGCTTCGTCGCGACTGAGAAATCCGACTGAACTAGCACGGCGATCGACATACCAATTGTGCTTGATTTCCCGGCGCAGATACGGCCACGGACAAGTATTAGTATCGCCCACAATCATGTTGGGAAAGTACGCATCTGGGAGAATAATTTTTAGTTCGGGCGAGACGTAATCTCCGACAGGTAATGTATTATTTTGAATTTGAGATGGTGGTTGTACTGTCATTTTTTCTGATTTTAATTGTGGGGATACTGGCGGTTGAATCGGTTGGTAGCGGAGACTAATTTCTATTTGATTCCCGTCGGTTGTTGCTAATTTTACCAAGTCGTGCTTGTGACCTGTGATGTGCAGAATGCCGATCGCCCCGTGCGGCAAATACGGCTCCACAAAACAGCGTCGCTGCTTGTCCCAGACGGGCAAACCGAAGTTGCAGCTCCAATTGCACCCAGCCGGCAGCATCTCTGTGCGATCGAACATTTCAGTACCGTAAACGAGCCGATTTAACGCTATTTGGTCAGTCATCAAAGAAACGTGCCGCTGCAATCCCTCATCCAGATATTCCGCCCAAAGTTCCCAATGCGGCGCATCTTTGTGCAGCGCAAAGATACCTGCATTGATAGTTGGATAGCTGTGCAACTGTTTGGCAACTTCTTCCCCAAAAGCTGCTTGATAATCGCGATAAACAAATTCCCAGTACCAAGGCAATTTGCCATAAGCTAAATAATAGCCTCTATCTAATTCTGGAACAACTGCTAAACCCCGTTTTGCCGCGCCTTTTACGAATAATTCCATAGCTTGCCAATCCTGCACCCAAGCATCAGCATCTATCCACAGGTAGATGTCGAAATTCGGGAAGTAACGGCGCAGAAACGGACGAGCTAAAAGTCCTTTGAGATAGTGAGGTGCTTCATTTTTGCCGGGAAAGTTGAACTCCCAATCGGGTTTTTGAATAATATTAACTTGTGTTTCCAGCCACTCCAATTGTTCGGGAGTGCAGCCTAGATCGAAAAAGCCGATCGCCACATTAGCGCCCTCTGGTTTTTCCCGCACCGATAAAATAGTACCTCGCACCAGTTCAAAGTAATTTGCATCGGCGGCCGTGATGGTGATAATCTGCATAAATATAGGATTTTTGGTTAAGGATTGGGGATTGGGGATTGGGGATTGGGCATCGGGCATTGGTCAAACAGGGCATTGGGCGGAGCGAAGCGGAGGGATTGGGCATTAGTATTTGTTATTTCATAATTGCTCATTCTTCCTTCTTCCTTCTTCCTTCTTCCTTCTTCCTTCTTCCTTAAATTATACTATCGAGGATGACTTATGAAAAACTCAAAAGGAAAAGTTTATCTAGTCGGTGGGGGGCCCGGAGATTGTAACTTGATGACAGTGCGATCGCAAAAACTGCTCTCCCAAGCCGAAGTCTTAATCTACGACGCACTCATCGACATCCCGCAACTCGCATTAATTCCAGTCACTTGTCAGAAAATAGAAGTAGGGAAACGCGGTGGCAAACCTTCCACCCAGCAGCAAGAAATTAACCGTTTGCTGGTAGAACATTGCCAACTTGGCAAACAAGTAGTGAGACTTAAAAGTGGCGATCCATTTATTTTTGGTCGCTCCAGTTCCGAGATTCAAGCATTAATTATAGCAGGCTGCGAATTTGAAGTTGTGCCGGGAATCTCGTCAGCATTTGCGGCACCTTTGCTAGCAGGAATTCCCCTCACAGATCCGGTGATGAGCCGCTGTTTTGCAGTGATGAGCGCCCACGAACCGGATGCGCTGGAATGGGAAGCTTTAGTGCGGATAGAAACTCTGGTAATCTTGATGGGAGGGCGCAATTTAAGCGAGATAGTCTGGCAATTACAAAAACACGGACGATCGCCCGAAACTGCGATCGCCATCATCCGAGATTGCGGCCGCCCCGAACAGCAAATCTGGATCGGCACGCTCTCCGACATTGTACAACAAACAACAGGTGAATCTCTATCGCCTTGCGTCATCGTCATTGGGGAAGTAGTTAGATTGCGCGAATTTTTAATCTGGCCAGAAAGCACAAACATGAGCCATACACCTGTCACCGCTAACCACAGCCAACCGCTAGCCGGAAAAACGATTTTAGTCACCCGCGCGGCCTCCCAGTCTGGTCAATTTAGCGATCGACTCCAGCAACTGGGTGCCCGCGCGATCGAAATGCCAGCCTTAGTAATTGGTGCGCCTTCAAGTTGGGAACCGTTGGATAGCGCGATCGGGCAAATGTCAAGCTTTCACTGGTTAATCCTCACTTCCCACAACGCCGTAGACTGGTTTTTTCAACGATTGCAAGCAAAAGGCAAAGACGCGCGGAGCTTGTTTGGCATTAAAATAGCAGTAGTTGGGAAAAAGACAGCAGAAAGTTTGCGATCGCACTCGCTACAACCCGACTTTATTCCCCCCAACTTTGTCGCCGATTCCCTAGTCGAAAACTTCCCCGACAATTTGCAAAACTGCAAAATCTTATTTCCCAGAGTAGAAAGTGGGGGAAGAGAAGTTTTAGTCAAAGAATTCACCGCCAAAGGAGCGCAAGTAATCGAAGTACCAGCGTACCAATCTTGCTGTCCCGAAACAATCGATCCGATCGCCCTAGCCGCACTCCAGAATCAAGCCGTAGATATCATAACCTTTGCCAGTTCCAAAACCGTACATAACTTTTGCCACCTCCTCGAAACAACTCCCGAATTCTCCTTATCTCAGGATTGGCTAGAAAAAGTTTGTATCGCATCCATCGGCCCGGAAACCTCCAAAAGCTGCCAGAATTTATTGGGCAAGTTAGACGTAGAAGCGACAGAATATACATTAGATGGGTTGACTGAGGCGATCGTCCAATGGGCCACAAAACATCAAATTACATAGTTGCACCCGAAGCGGTACGTAGTTGCGCTTGAGCGCTCTTGAAGGTACGTAGTTGCGCTTGAGCGCTCTTGAAGGTACGTAGTTGCGCTTGGGCGCTCTTTCAGAGGTACGTAGTTGCGCTTGAGCGCTCTTGAAGGTACGTAGTTGCGCTTGAGCGCTCTTGAAGGTACGTAGTTGCGCTTGAGCGCTCTTTCAAAGGTACGTAGTTGCGCTTGGGCGCTCTTTCAGGGCTAAAGCCCAACAACGTACCGCTTCTACTTTTGCATCCAACAATTAGCGAACAAGCTACCACATAGCAATGAATCATCCATAGTGAGTAGGGTTCGTCAAAGGCCAAGCCTAATTTATTATAGACATTGCAAGCCTGACATACCTTACAACTGAATGTCTAGATAGGAAATCGCGGAACAAAAAAGCGAGTAAAATTATCAGTAAATAACAAAGCCGATCGCCAATAGCGTCAAAACATTAATCAAACTAAAAACCAAAAAAGCCCAAACCACCAACCGCAGCGAACTCCCATACCAAACTACCAATTAGCAACAGCCATGAATATAAACTTTTCTCGTTACGACACCTTAACCACCTTGCTAGCAGGAACCACCGCAGCCTTAACCATAGTCATCAGCCAACCGGCGATCGCCAAAACTCCCCAAGAAGTCGCCAGCATCGCCGGGCCGCTGACAGTACAAATCAATAGTTCCCTCGGAGACGGTTCCGGGGTAATTATTGCCAAAAACGGCAAAACTTACACAGTTTTAACAGTCAATCACGTCGTAGAAAAAGCAGACGTGAAATACACAGTTCGCACGTCGGCGGGCAAAAACTATCAAGTAAGCAACGTCACCCGCTTGCAAACAGCCCCAACAGATCCGGATTTAGCAGTAGTCAAATTTGAAAGTCCCGAAGAATATCCAGTGGCGACGCTAGCCGATTCTGACAAAGCCGTCATCGGCACTCAAATCTTCGTTTACGGCTATCCCGCTACGGGCGGACTCTTTGGGGCCGAACGAGAACCAGAAATGTCTCCCGGACTCGTTACCAGCCGCCCGCGCGATCGCCGGGAAGGTTACACTTTGCGGTATCAAGCCGTCACTTGGAGTGGCATGAGTGGCGGGCCAGTTTTCGACTCTGAAGCCCGAGTCATCGGTTTGCACGGACAAGGGGAATTCGGTTTTGCCCAAATCAGTAACGGGGAAGTCGCCCCAATTAAAACAGGATTTAATGCAGCAGTTCCCATTAATACTTTTATCGCCAAACTGGTGGCGGCGGGAATCAACAAATCCGAGTTGAAAGTAGACAATACTCCCACAACTATCGGCCCGGTATCCACCGTTAACCCAAAAGATGCCCAAGCCTATTATTTTCGAGGGCTTTCGCGCTTAGATCAGGGAGAGGCTTGGGAGGCGATCGCCGATTTCAACAAAGCACTCACTTTCAATCCTAAATACAGCCCAGAATTGCATTTTAATATCGGCAATGCCCGCACTTTCATTACTGCCGGCTTGCCACAACCCGACCCCACCCGCGGTGGAACCGCTATTCAAGCATACACGAGTGCGATCGCAGCCAATCCCGGTTTTGCCGACGCCTACTACAACCGAGCTTTAGCTTACCTGACAGAAGACAAAGCCAAAGCAATTGCCGACTTTCAAAAAGCAGCGGAACTTTACAAGCAAGGCGGCAGAACAACTGCATATCAAGATGCCCTCAAGCGCATCCAACAATTGCAGTAGAATTAGAAGTTAAGAATTAAAAATTAAGAATTAAAAATGAATCATCCCATTTTTAGTTCTTAATCTAGTTCATATACACAGCAGGTAAATAATCATGACTGCTATCACCTTAAATCTCAATTCCATTGTCAAACTAACTTCCGAACAGTTCTACCAACTGTGCGAAGAACACCCAGAATTGAAACTAGAACGCAACGCCAACGGAGAATTAATTGTCATGCCGCCAACCGGAGGAGAAACAGGGAAACGCAACTCAACAGCGAATGCTCAAATCTGGACGTGGAACGATCGAACCGAACTCGGAGAAGTGTTTGATTCCTCCACAGGGTTTACTCTGCCCAGTAAAGCCGATCGCTCTCCCGATGTCTCCTGGGTCGAAAAATCGCGGTGGGAAGCTTTGACACCCGAACAAAGAGACAAATTTATCCCCCTCTGTCCTGATTTTGTCATCGAGTTTCTTTCTCCGAGTGACAGCTTGAACAAGACGCAGGCAAAAATGCAAGAATATATGGAAAATGGCTGCCGTTTGGGTTGGCTGATTAACCGCAAAAAACGAGAAGTAGAAATTTATCGCCCCGGTCAACCAGTTGAAGTTTTACAATCTCCTCTCACCCTTTCTGGGGAAGAGGTTTTGCCGGGATTTGTTCTGAATCTACAAAAAATTTGGAATTAGTAAGATTAAACTATAACTTCGCCTATCTTCGGTTCGTAGTGAGGACTTTAGTCCTCATAAAAAGAAGGACTGAAGTCCTCACTACGAACCAATTTGGTTGTAGAGGAATTTGATAAAATTGTAAATATCTATAAAATAAAGGCTAGGAAATTATGGTTCAAACTATTCAAGCTAAAAATGTCACGCTAGAAGAATTAAAAACACTTTTTAACCTGCAACTTGTCACAGACGACCAATTTTTCCCGGAATGGCAAGAGGAGTTACCAGAAATCACAGAGTTTCAGAAACGACAGCTAGATCAGATTAAAGCGGGTTACTTCAACTTGCTAGAGTATCCGCCGATGCTGGAAAAAACCATCAGTTTGTCGATCGTCTCTCCACTACTGTTCACCGGCGAGTTTTACCTGCACCAATTTTACATTAAACAGGAAAAATCCGTCGAAATTTCCGAAGAAGATGAAGGCATTATCATCAAAGGTAGCCTGGATACTTTAGTTTTAAAAGACCAGTTGTGGCTGATGGTAATCGAATCGAAACGAGTTTCATTTTCCATTGAAGCGGGGCTGGCCCAAATCTTAGCTTATCTACTGGCAAACCCGAACCCAGAGAAGCCGAGTTACGGCATGATTGCTACAGGAGGCAGTTTCATCTTTGTCAAGTTGCTCAACGGAGAATCACCGCGATATGCCAAATCTGATTTATTTGGAATTAGCAATCGCACCAATAATCTACAGGATGTACTCCGCATCCTCAAACGCTTGAGTCAGATAGCAGGTAACAATTAGTGATGAGTCATATCATATCATGCCCGGTCGATTAGCATCACAAAAAAGGTTCGTAGTACGTCCTGGCGTCCGCTGTTTAAAAAATGCTTTTTGCAAAACGGAGATGCTCCCGATCGTACCATTGTGGTAAGGAATGAGAATTAAATAACTTACAATTTTAATTATTGTGGGATGGGCGTCCCGCCCGTCTATAAAGCAATACGGTTCACTTAAGACAGATCCCCCCTAACCCCCCTTGGGAAGGGGGGGACAAGAAGCTCTTAAAGTCCCCCTTCTTAAGGGGGATTTAGGGGGATCTCCGGGCATAAATAGTGTTAAGTAAACCGTATTGGTCTATAAAGGACGGGCGGGACGCCCATCCCACTTTTAAGAGTGTAAGTTATTAAATTTTCGTTCCTAAGGTGCGTCGCCAGCAAAATTGTCGATATGTAGATAGGGATTTTTCGTGGCGACGCACCCTACGCCTTCTTCCTTCTTCCTTCTTCCTTCTTCCTTCTTCCTTCTTCCTTCTTCCTTCTTCCTTCTTCCTTCTTCCTTCTTCCTTCTTCCTTCTTCCTTCTTC
>NZ_JAEQCE010000097.1:0-26937 GCF_020738665.1 Microcoleus sp. PH2017_08_TRC_O_A | reverse complement strand
CTTCTTCCTTCTTCCTTCTTCCTTCTTCCTTCTTCCTTCTTCCTTCTTCCTTCTTCCTTCTTCCTTCTTCCTTCTTCCTTCTTCCTTCTTCCTTCTTCCCTCTTCCTTCAAAATTACCAAGGCGAACCAATCATTGTAAAAGCGGCCCAATAATACGGATGCGACAAATTTCGATCGCCCCTAGCCGTCAATTCCGCAGGCAAAGGCAGAGCTTGATTGTTGCCCGATCGCACCAAATAACCATCCTGCAACCGCACTTCCCCGCGCAACATCGCCAACTGCGCTTGCCGCAAAGCCTCAGCCTTAATCGGCGCCGTCCGCAACTGCTGGTAAAACTCGGTCATCAACCCCAAAGTTCCAGCATCTGACACATACCACAAACTCGCCAAAGCCGATTTTACCCCCGCGTGTACCGCCAATCCCGCAAACCCCAACTCAGCCTGTTCGTCTCCCACCGCCGTAGTGCACGCACTCAAAACCAACAACTCCACCTGTGGGTTAGATAACTTCAACTCTTCCAACTGATTTAACCGCAATTTAGTATCCCAAAACTGAATGTAAGAATTTTCTGCACCACCAGGCTGAAAATCGCCGTGAGTAGCTAAGTGAATAATTTTGTATTGGGATTGATTGCGTTTTTCCTTCAAATTTGCCAGCGTAAAACGTTCGTTGAGAAAAGACGCACCATGCCAAATCTTGCCCACAATTGTTGATATTTCGAGCGGCACCGCAGGTAAAGGATTTTGATCGTATTTTTCGGGAAATTTCGACGCACCCATCGCCAAAACTTCCGAATCCTTAACATCGGCATAGCGAGTATCAGTCAAACTCAAACTGGGAATCAGCCCCAAACTATACTTTTCTACCAAAAACTGTTTGCCGTCAAACAGAGCAGCTAAAGGTAAAGTTCGCAAACCGGCATCCATCGAAAACGCCAAGGTGTCAATTTTGTTAGCATCCAATTCCGCTTGCAGCGGTGCAATTAACCACTGGTAAAGTTCCTTGGCAGGTTGCTTGTAATCAGAACCAGTCAATGTTTTGGGAGTTCTGATAGCATTAGTGAATTCCTTAGCAACTTGCAGCACTGTTTCGCGACTTGCAGGCACGCTTTTAAACACATTTTTGCCGTCTGGCAATAACAACACAAGTTCTAAATTCTTGTCTTTCACCCAGACGTAAACGATCGCCGGTTTAACTCCCGTCAAGCGATTGACGCTGCTGAGAGTATCTCGGATACTTTGCTGCGTGATTGACTTTTGATCGAGATTTCCACCAAAGTAACGTTCAAATTCCCGGCCCTGAGCTCTATCCCTTTGCTGCACTGCGTCGATCGGACTTATTTGCGCGATCGAAGTCGATCGAGAAATCTCAGGCAGCCTCAAACTCGCGATACTGTCTGTATTGCCACTTCCAGGTTTTTGTGCAGTTGCTCCACCGCCGTTTTCTGTCGCACTAGACGCACCCACATTGTTTTTTAACACCGACTGCGACAGCAAAACAGAGCCGGCAGCAGTCTCGTTCGACCGTTCCTCAACAGGCACAGTAGCAGACCCTGAGGGTACATTTGCGGTACCGCTCTTGGGCGAAGACACGCTCGGAGTCTGAGTGACAATTTGTGGAGAATTGCCTGTATTTTTTAATCCCACAGTGGTAGTTGGTGCTGGACTCGGCAGGCTCAACAGGGGCGCGGTAGCAGTAGTTGAGGAGGTAGCGTTCGACTTCGAGTTTCCTGTCCCAACAGTCGTGGTTGTGCAGTTTCCCGACGGGCAAGTGCTTTGCAACAGCGTCAGCGAACCCGATCGCACCTGTCCGTCTGTAGAAATGCTAACGCTGGCGCGATCGCTCGTCGTTTCGCTTCCAGCAGCCCGGAACAATCCCCCAGCCTGGATTGCCACATCGCCGCCCGTATTTCCATTAGCTTTGATGGAAACAACTTCAACATCTTTCTGCCCGGTAATCTTGCTCGAACCGGCACTTCCCGACTGCGAACTAGAATTGATCACCCCTGTCACGATCCGGCCCGGCGCCACGATCGAGATATCTCCGCCACTTGAGGCACCGAAAGCATTGACATTGCCCACGACTACCGAGCCCGCGCTGCGGATGTTGATATTGCCCGCCGTCCCATTTGCCGATCGAGAGGAAACCGTACCAGCAGTCACATTACCTTGACTGCTAGTGATATTAATCCCTGCATTCGAGGTAACGTCTCCCACTGCCACACTACCGCCCATCAGAGCGATGCTAGCGTTATCAGTTCCCACGATCGCACCAGTTCCCACGATCGCACCAGATCCCAAGGGCGATCGAATCGTCGTCGGATCTTGAAATGTCACCGCCGGCGTTGAATTGGGCGTTGTGGTTGCTGGAGTAATCGCGATCGAGCCGCTACCGTCAGCACGCCCGATCGCGATTGAAGCAAACCCGTTTCGCAGCGAGTTGAATTCCGCAGCAGTCAAGTTCAAAGCCTCAGTCTCAGCAGCACCGGCGATCGTCATATTTTGAGCCGGATCGATTGGTTGCAGCACCAGATTGCCGTTGCTGGCGATCGAATTGTTGCCGCCCGTCAAGTCAATTTCGTTGCCTGTCAGAGTAATATTTCCACCTGTTTCCGAGCCGCCAGCTTCGATCGCGCTAACAGTGACTCCGCCGCGGCCAGTCAGCGTCACATTCCCCGCGCGATCGCCCCTAGTGTCGATCGCGCCAGCAGTCACCGTACCCTCGGCGGTAACGCTCACATCTCCCCCCGACGTGCGCGGCACTTTCGCAGAATTGACATTCGTGTTGATGCTGGGGGGACTTCCTGTGCGTAGCGCAGCCGTAGTCACATTGCCGGTTGTGCTATTGATGCGAATTTCCTGATTGTTGGTAGTGATATTTCCGATGCGGATATTGCCCTCAGCTTTCAGAGTAATTGAGGCATTGTCTGCCCCTGTCAGGGAACTTGTGCTCGTAATTGTTCCCAAACCCGTCGGCGATTGAATAATTAGCGGATCGTAAAATGTGAAATTATTAGCAATCAGAATCGAACCGCTACCGTTGCTGCGGCCGATCGTAATTCCAGCAAACCCATTTTGCAAATTTTCGAGCTCGTTTGCTGTCAGATTCAAATAAGTATTAGTCCCGACATCTCCAGAACCAGCGATCGCAATATTTTGACCGAGATTCCAAGGTTGGAGTACCAAAAAGCCCGTCCCGCTGACCGAATTTTTGTCCCCTTTCAAATTAATTTCATTACCAGTTAAAGTAATGTTTCCCGAACCACCGGCGATCGAACTAACTCCTAGAATATTCCGAGCCGTCAAAGTTACATTTGCCGACGATTTAGAACCGCTAGCATCAAGTTTTTGGGCTGTGACGTTCAGGCCTTCGAGCAAAATATTGCCACTTGTGCCGCCGCTGGAATTCGATGCCGAAACATTGGCTGCAACGGTTGTCCCCGGACTAATTAAACTAATATTTCCGCCGTTGCTGGACAAATTGCCCGCAGTAATTTGACTTCCCTCCAGGGCGATCGCGCCTCCGCGAGTGCTAATTGTATCTCCAGCATTCATCGAAAAAACACCCGCACCATTGCGATCGGCATCTGCTCTCAATGTCACGGATCCAGTAGTTGCGGCAAAGCTCAACTTATTATCCGCCAAATCAGCAATTTTAATATCATTCAGGGCTTCGAGAACCACATTGGTTGTCCCCGAAATACTTTCCAAAGCTCTTCTTGAAATAGTCAGGGAAGAATCGGAATTGTTTGCCTGCCCTGGTGAAGGCGTTTGTGTTGCCAAAATATTACTGTTAGCAATAACTGCCGCATCCCCCGCAGCTTCTGAGGAATCTGTAATTAAAATATTTTCAGGATCGAACAGCAAAGTCCCCAAACCGTTTGTCCCGGAAGTATCGACAGTGCCGTTAAACATCAATCTTTGCTTCCCCGAAATTTCCACAAACCCGCCAACACCGCTGCTGTTCGATTCAGAAACGCCCGTTGCGCTGATGCGGCCCAAAAATGCTGTTGTGTTGTCCGCCCAGACAAAAACTCTGCCGCCATTACCCGATCGAGTGGCGTTGGCTGCGATCGAACTTTTGCCATCCACGTAAGTCATTCTGGCATTCGGCACAGTTCCCTCGCCTCGGTAATCTCCCCCGATCCGCACCGTTCCCCCGCCGTCGGGCCCAGAAGCCTCAATCTTCGCGGACAACAGCCCTACCTTGTCGCCCAACACGTTGACAGTACCTCCCGCGCCCCCCCTGGCAGACACGTCCGCAGCACCCGATACCAAAGCAGTTCCAGCACCTGCCGCTACTGTTTGGCCGCCCGTAAGTACGACTTCACCGCGATCGTTCGTAGTTATACCAGTAGCGCTAGCCACGCCGGAACCCGAGAGTAGCTTTGGCAAACTCAGAGGAGAAAACGGCAGAGCTTCCGAACCAGCCACTCCCGCAGCCGGAGCAACTTCTAAACTCAGCAAAAGTCCGTTTTGACTCAACCGCACCAGATTTTGGCCCGGGACAGCCGCCACCGTAATTTGACCGCCTGGCGCTGAAAGTCTCCCCGTACTGATGACAGTACCGCCCAGCAAAGTCAAACTCTGCCCGTTTTCCACAGCCAAGTCACCGGCATTGACAATACTCCCCGGCTGTGCGCCAAAAGCAAAAGTATTCGGTGCTCCCACTAGGCCCGCGTAGTTATTCGCCCCCGTACCGTTGAACCAGCCGCTGTCAAAACCGATACTGCTAGCGGTGGTAGCCAGAAAAGACCCTGGTACGTCTAGTCGCGCATTACTGCCAAAAATAATCCCTGCCGGGTTCATCAGGTACAAATTAGAATTGCCACCGCTAACTTGAATTAGACCGTTAATTAAGGAAGCGTCGCCGCCGACAACGCGGCCGAGGATATTTTTAATGTTTGGGTTGGAGATGAAATTGGCAGTTTCGCCAGAATTTAAACCAAATCGAGTAAAACTGTGGAACAGATTTGCTCCGTCTCTGGAACTTGTGCCACCTGTAATATCGTAGCGAGAGGGCGACGCACCGGGCGTGGTGATGGTGGTTCCGGTGCCGTCTGGGGCTGCCATAATTGGCTCGGCCGCAGCAATTTGAGATTGGCGATAAATTGCCACAATCACCCATCCGCTGCTATCTTCTTTGAAGAAAACCAGGTTGGGGAAAAAATCTAATATCAAAAATCCAGCCAGGGGAATTGCTGCCAGAATCGATCGCACAGCAGATTGAGCTTTCATAAAATTTGCCTCGATCTAGACCTGAATTCAAGTTTTAAATGGAGATTTTAGGTAAAAAACAGTCGATCGCACCCTCATGCTGACAATTCCTAACCCTAACTCTCGATCGCCAATTCCCAATTTCAAGTCTAATTTTAATTGTGTCACCAACATAGCAAATACGGACAGTAAGTGTCGAAACACCGTTGAGTTTAAACAGAGAAAATTATGAGCGATCGAATTGTCCGCACGATCGGCTTAACTGGGGGCATCGCCACCGGGAAAACCGCTATATCTAATTATCTGGCATATACCTATGGATTTCCGATTTTAGATGCCGATATTTACGCCCGCGAAGCTGTGCACCCAGGTTCGCCAATACTAGACTCTATTGTAGAACGATACGGCGCCGTTATTTTGCTCCCCGACGGCAATTTAAACCGCCCCGAGTTAGGAAATATTATTTTTTGTAACGCAGCCGAACGGCAGTGGTTAGATCAACAGATTCACCCTTATGTGCGCCGCCGGTTAGTGGAGGAAACTCAAAGCTACATTGCTGCCTTAAATCTGGTATCCCCAGACACAGATGAATTAGGTACAAAAACTCAAGAAAGCGGGTTTTGGGAAGGCGATCGAGAACTAGAACCAAGTGTGGTTGAAAAAAAACCAGGTTTCTGCGCCCAGACTGACAGGTTGACTTTGGTATTGGTAGTGCCGCTGCTGTTTGAAGCTAACATGACTGACTTGTGTACCGAAATTTGGGTGGTGTACTGTTCGCCCGAAGTGCAGTTACAACGGCTGATGCACCGAGACGGCTTGAGTTGCGATCGAGCTAATGCACGGATTAACGCCCAGATGCCGCTAGCTAACAAGTGCCAACAAGCTGATGTTGTTTTGGATAACTCGTCAACCCTCGACTCTCTATTCCTATACATAGATTCGCAAATCAGATCGTAGCCTATGTTACGCGCGACATTCTGATGTGGCATTAGCTTGTCTTCGATCCGAAGCTGCATCTCGATATCAATAAATTATGAAGTTAATCTGAAAACTCGTAAATATCTACAATTTCAGGAATCTGATTCAACAACATATAAATATATAGAGTGCCCAAGCCGCGCCCAGGATACTGTGTTTTTGTGTCTTTAATCCGAGGCTGCATCTCCATATCAATAAATTATGAAGTTAATCTGAAGACTCGTAAATATTTATAACTTACGGTTTCGTTTCCTGGTTGCAAGAGTGTCGCAAAAAGATGGGAAGCCTTGACTGCTGGTGGTTTTCGGCAATTAGTAGGTAACTTGAACTTACAACTGAAACAGTGAGAGAAACGAGGGGTTTTACCCCGTTTGACTAAAATTCAAAAAAATGTATGGGTCATCAATTACCAATTGATGATTTCGCGGCAATTCAATTTTTTTTTTACCTGTTTTTGCCCTGATAGCAGAGTACAGGCTGCGTATCAAGAAATAGAAAATACGACACGGAACTCTATGATGCGCCTTTACTCTTCCATGCTGATGTCAACCCTGCTACTGAGTAGCACAGCAGTTAACGCTCAAAGCTTAGAAACCCGATCGACCTTTTTCTCTCAAGACAAACCTGCTCCCGAAATTATGACCGTCCAAGCCAACGCTCAGATATTTTACGCAGATAACGATAAAGATACCTTGCCCGAACGAGGCAGCGGGAGATAAACCCAAACAATGGATGTTTTTGCTAAACAAAGCAAAATAAATCGGCCGATTACTTTGAGTATTTTTCCCTACTCTGTCGAGGGAGATAAATAAGTAATGAGGGCATTCTTAAACGAAGAGTTAAACGCAATTACTTCCAGATTGGCTGAAGCGATGTTGGATCGGGGAGCAAAAATCTCTGAAAAAAAAACACAACACAATGAATACTACCATCAAGTTAATTTGTTTGAGTACGCTATTAGTTAGCGCTCTTGTGATTCCTCAAAAACTAGCAAACTTTTCAATTGCAGAACATCAGTTCAATAAATCGCAACAACTGCTATTAGCAGCTAAAGATACCAAAAACGATGCACAAAGGTGTAGAACCTCGCCGTCTCCGGGATGTTCTCGCCGAGACTCGCACGCGATCGCAGAAACCAGACTTTTTGAGTCTTGAGACTTTCTCGACTGATGCTGATACCGTCAGTCAACCCAATCAAAATCAAAAATGGTACGATCGATTCATATCAAATCCGGTAGCATCGTCCTGTATTCAGATCTCTATTCTCTCCCTCTGTGTCCTCTGTGTTCTCTGCGGTTAAATAATTTCCATGCAACCAGACATGATATCACCCTAAAATTTCAGGTTTTAGATCAAAAAAAATAGGTAAAGCGCTAGTAGGAATCTGGCGCTTTACCTAGTAGATATTCCACGGTTTTGAAGCTCTACTCTTCCGCAGCTTCGCCGCCAACCACGACATCCCGGATCCGCAAACTCGGGCCGCCGCAGCCCACGGGTAAACCGCTTTGTCCTCCCTTCCCGCAGCCGCCGGATTCATCCCAGTAGAAATCGTCGCCGATCGCCTCAATATCCGCTAAAGTGCTGAAAACATTACCCGAAAGAGTTACATCCCGCACCGGATTGTCGAGTTTGCCATCGCGAATCATCCAAGCTTCGCCGGCGCTGAAAGTAAACATTTCGCCGTTAGTCATGCCGCCTTGCCAATTGCGCGCGAAAACACCCTCTTTGATACCAGAAAATAAATCCGCAACCGGCGTATCGCCCCGTTCGATCCAAGTATTCGTCATGCGGACGATCGGCGGATAGTGATAATTTAAACAGCGAGCATTGCCCGTAGGCGTTTCTCCCAACTTACCCGCAGTTTCCCGCGAGTGCAGCCGCCCAACTAAAGCGCCGTCTTTAATTAACTGAGTCGTAGTCGCCGGAGTCCCTTCATCGTCATAGAAATAGCTGCCCCGGTGTCCCTGTGGCGCAGCACCGTCGAAAATTTGCAAGTTTTTCGGGCCGAACTGGCGGCCGAGGGTCATAATTTCCAAGATGTCGGGATTTTCGTAGGCCATGTCAGCTTCTGAAAGGTGTCCGAAGGCTTCGTGGACGAACAATCCGCTAAGTATTGGGTCGATGACGACGGTGTAGGTGTTGCCTTGGACGGGGGGCAAGGCTAGGGAGTCTACCGCGCGCTGGGCGGCACTGCGAACTTGGGTATCAAGTTCGGTTAAATCTTCGTAAGCTTTCCGCGAACCAGTGGTTTCGCGGCCGGTTTGTACGGTTTCCCCGCTGCGGGCTGTGGCGGCAAACCGCATTTCCATGTCTGCCCAACCTTGTTCGAGCATCGTGCCTTCGGAGGTGGCGAGGATCGTGCGCTGGGTGCTGTCGCCGTAACGCACGGAGATGGTGGCGATGCGGGGGTCTATGCTGCGTAGGATGGCTGCGTAGCGATCGCACAATTGCTTTTTCTCAATTAGCGGCACCAGACGGGGGTCTGTTCCTGTCAAAGGCAGGAAGCAAATGTCTTGTACTGGCGTAACTGGCGCGAGAATCGTTTCTTCTTCGCCGATCAGTTTGGCTGCGGCGATGGCTTCTTCGATTCTTTCGGCGAGGGTGGAAAGTCGGTTAAAACTGGCAAAGCCCCAGCCGCCTTTGTGACAAGCTCGGACTTGGCCGCCAATTGAGACTCCTTCGCTGAGGGTTTCAATTTTTTCGCCCCGCAGCAGGATGTCTGTGCCTTCGGCTTCTTCGAGTCGAATTGCTAGATAATCTACTTGGTTGCGGTAGCGTGCCATTAACTCTGACAACAGATTTTTCGAGTCGGCGATCGAGGTGGGCATAAGGAAAGCACGGTGTTTAACTGCATCCATTTTGCACTTTTGCCGGGGCGATCGGGTGGGTTCGTCAAAAATATCGCCCGCAGCGCGGAGATTGCGACTTAATTTGTACGGTTCTGCCAATAACGATAGTTGACAAATGTGGATATCCTGTGAGTTAGGAGCAAAGCGCAAGAAATTATGCGGGATTTTTGGGTTCTGCTGGTGCTTGAATTTTTACTCCTGAACATTCCTATAAATAAATACTTCATCCTTCATACCTGGTGAAGGTGGGTTTATACCTACTGTGAATACTTACTTTTTACCGACAATCAGCGAGATTTTAGCCTCCGAGGCCTTAGAAAATGACCTCAGTCTGTTTGATGTGAAGTTGGCTGGAGAAAACAACCGCCCGAAGTGTCCTGGGAGTCGTGCGGCTTCCCGGCCCAAAGCTGAACAGGAATGGTACGGGGCGATCGCAACTTTGAATCAAATGCTCGCGAAGCAAACACACTGTCTCTCCCCATCCCCCATCCCCAATTCCTGTCAGGGATTGATTTTGTCGGGCCCATCTTCGGTTTTGACTGAGCCGGTGGTGGCTTCGGGCTTTGCTAATTGGATTTTTACCAGTATTCCTGACAACGATGCAGCTTTGTGGTCTTTTCGTGCTAGACAAACTTTAGCTTTGCTACCGGCCGCTGACAAGCAAAGATCCGTGCCTGCGACGGCCCCGACTTTGGCTTTGGCGATCGGCGATCCTTTGGCGAACGAACAATTTTGTGTGGTTTTAACGGCTAGTTTTAGTCTGGTGATGGTTTTGGGTGAAAATGCTGCGGGAATGCCGGCTTTTCTATTTTCCTTCGATCCCCAAGTCGTCGCCAAAGCTTGGGAAGTTTTGCGGCGGCGCGTGACTGAAAGTGAATGTTTGCTTGCTAATTCTGACGGCCGATTCAATTTGCCATCGCACCAATTAACTCCTAATTCTACTCACGATTCTACTCATAAATTAGATGCGCTATTCCAGCAGTTTTTGCCTGTTGCTCCCAAATATCAAACAGTCGCGCTGTTCACCAGCTTGTTGTTAAATAATTTGCCTGTTGGGAAAGAGGAAGCAGGCAGGCTCAAGGATGAAAGAGTTGAGGATAGCCTGAAAGGTAGGCAAGATATCAAGTGCAAGTCTGCAATTCCTCACGCTACTAAAGAGGTGGAGTTGCTACAGGCGATCGCCCACGAAGTCCGCACTCCTTTGGCCACCATCCGCACCCTGACTCGGTTGCTGCTGAAACGCCCCAAACTCGATCCAGTGGTGGTGAAGCGTTTGGAAACCATCGATGCTGAGTGTACCGCTCAGATCGATCGCTTCGGTTTAATTTTCCGCGCCGTGGAAATGGAAATGTCGCAAGCTAAAAATTCCGCATTGCAGCTAACAGCCATGTCCCTCGGTGAAGTGCTCCAAAATAGCATTCCTCGCTGGCAAAAACAAGCGATTCAGCGCAACCACACTTTAGAAGTGATTGTGCCCCAAAAATTGCCGGCGGTAGTCAGCGATCCGACGATGTTGGATCAGGTGTTAACTAATTTGATTGAGAATTTTACTCGAACTTTGCGATCGGGAAGTCGCATTCAGGTAGAGGTGACGTTGGCAGGGAGTCAATTAAAATTGCAGTTAGAATCGGAACACTTACCTGAAGGTAACGGCGTATCGACTTTTGGAGGATCGGCGAATGCTCCTTTGCGATCGATCGGGCCTTTGCTCATGGTACAGCCGGAGACAGGAAGTTTGAGCTTAAATTTGAGCGTCACTAAGAATTTATTTCGCGCTGCTGGCGGCAAGCTGGTAATTCGCCAGCGCCCCCAAAAGGGTGAGGTGATGACCGTATTTTTGCCGCTGCAATAGTTACAGCTAGAGCACAAGGCATTTCAAACAAGCGGTAGCACGATCGCAAATTCTGTTCCTTCTGCCAATACCGAATCACAATTGATACTCCCCAGCCCACTCCGGGACGGGGATTTTTGAAGAGTCCAGATGCGAACTTTTAAAGGCGAAATCAAAGCGCCCCTACTGACTCCTTTTAGGCATAGCCCTAAAGTTGCCGCTACTTTTCGCAAAATGTTCGCAGCGCCATTGCAGTCTGCATTAATTTTGCTTCCATCTTTTGACCGATATAATCCACGATTAACGCGCTTTCCAGATTCTTTCCACCCTTCAGTTTTTTCACCGAACTTAGGCAATTCATCCGAATCTAAAAAACTTGCCTTACTTGTATAGCTTTCTTCTGTTTCAACAAACTGAATACCATACTGTTCACAAAGCTGGAAAATCCTATCTTTCAACCGAGCGGTAGGGATTTGCACAAAACTTTGATTGGTTTTGCTACCAAGATTTATTTCTTGACGCATCCCCTTGTTCCAGCCGAAAACGATTGTGCCTATTTGATTTTCGAGACAGTGGCTTAATACTAATCTAGCCGCTTTATTGACTGCATCTCTGACCTGCCTGTTTCGCTTTTCTGTAAGGAGCGCCAATCTCTTAGACCAAAAACCTTGAGGTCTATGCTCTTTAATCGCTGCAACCCGCTTGTTATACCATTGATTTAATGATTTTAAATGCCGTCCATCTACAATAAAACTTGTTCCCGCATTGGAAACACAAGTTAACCAATTATTTAACCCTGGATCGATACCCAGAGCTTTGTTTGTATCTAATTTAATCGCTGTTGACTGAAGCTGGTAGACAAACTCGGCATAAAATTCGCCATTTCTTGGCAAAATGCGAATCTCTCTAATTGTTTTGTAGTCTAGGTTAGACGGCATTGGCAAATAAAATTCACCAATCCCAAACCACAATTTAACCTTACTACCTAATGGGAACCTTAATTGCCCATTCTTTAGCTTTACATCTGCTTTTGGGAAGGTCACAAGTTTTAAGCTGTTTTTGCGATACTTCGGTAGTTTAGGATGTTGCGTTACTGTACCACTTTTGATTCCCTTCAGCAATCCAATATATGACTTGAAAGATTCCGCAACACTGGTCAACGTCTGTTGGGCAACATGGGAATACAGCGCTTTAAAGTGCAGATTTTCTTTGAATAATTTGTGCAAGTCATACTTGCCCGGAATCTTCCCGGTTTTGAAATACAATTGCCGACAGTAGTAAGTCCCAGAGTTGGCTAGCTTGTTTGACTCTTCGCATACAAACTCTAGAACGCTTCTTAACTCTCGATTTGGGCTAATTAAATTTTGCTGGCAGCCATAATTAGACATTTTTTTGAGTCTCAATGTACTGTTTAATTACTGTAATGGGCGCACCGCCAACAGTTGCAATGAAGTAGCTATTAGTCCATAACGTTGGTAATCGACTTTTTAAACAAGGAAATTCTTGACGGAGGTATCTAGAGGATCGTCCTTTCATGTATCTGATTAGTTTGGCAATCCCAAACTGAGGATCGCACTCGATTAAGAGGTGAACATGATCTGGCATTACTTCCATTTCTATCAATTCACTATTAAACTCAGTCGCAACTTCTAACAATATTTCTTTTAGTCGGGCATCGACACCTTCAATTAAAACTTTGCGACGATATTTTGGACACCACACAATATGGTATTTACACGAGTAGACGACATTTTTGTTGGATTTGTAATTAACGCTCATATTATAGTTATACAGCATTAACCTGTATATGGTGCAAATCTTGCATTAAGATTTATTAAATACGCTTAGGCGGTTGAAACCGCCGCCGACTTATCCCCGTGTCGTTAGCCAGGGGCTGGCGTCTCGTTCTTCGGTCAAACTTCCAAGGAGAGACAACCCACTATCGCTACTGTGCCGGCAATTTCTACAAGAAAAGGAACGAGCAGAGCGGTTCGGAGAGGAACTTGGCTGAAAATTCGCGAGAGAGGTAATACCATTTTAGATTTTAGATTTTAGATTTTAGATGTGGGAAAATATTATAAATTTTTAATTCCCGATCGCTGTTTTTCTAAATACTCATATAGTAATCTCCTGCCCCATCGAACTCACTAGCCGATTTGGTTTTTGTGGCCATATTTTTGTCCTAGTTTCAGAGGGTATTGTCGAGAGCATCCTGTTTTTGTAGGGGCTCTCGCATTCGCGCTAAAAATCTTTCGTATAGTCGATAGGATACAGGCGCGAATGCGAGAGCCCTTGCGGATATATTTGCACAATCGGGATGCTCCCGGTATTGTCCGAGACTTGCAGAATTTTACCAGATTCTCAACGGGGTGAAAGAGCGGGTCATTGTATGGATTTGGAGATTCTACGGCATTCTACTACTTTATTTAAGGAATTTGATTACTTTGAAGTTACAGTGGGCGATCGCAAAAGTAACGTATTTCTGTTATTGTTCGCGCTCGTCTCGAAATCTCAAAGCCTTGCCACACAGTCATCATGCGCCCAAGATTGACTTATTATAATCTATCGCAACTGCCAATACATCCGTTAGATCTAAATTGCTCGTTGCCGAACTTCCTTTTTCCTTGTGCGATAAGAACGATCGCCCTTTTAGCAAATTCTATATTCACTGTCAACCAGCACGGTTGAGCTAGCCCGATCGGGTTAGCTCAAATGAGTGTCACTCAAAAAAGTGACTGGTAACTAACTTGTACCCCCGGTTATCAATAGATATAGCGAGGGAAAAGCAAAAAACAAAACTTTTGTGCTCGCACAACCTACTTAGATAAACACATGGAAATTTCAACTTTTGAACTCTTGGCAAAGCCCATCGCACCTCCAGTGCCCACCGCACCAGAACTCACTCCAGTGCTTCGGCGGGTCGTTCAAGGATACTTTCTCACCATCTCTAATCTCGAAGCGATCGACTTGCGATATCGGATTGAGTTTGCCGTTAGTTTGCCCGTACCGCCAGATCCTAATAAAATCCCGATCGACGGCGTTAACGTTCGCTTAATTATTGACGTTGAAGGCGCTAACACCTTTATACCTCTGACTCAGATCGGATCTAGCAACATATATCGCGGGTTTTTCAGAATACCTGCTGGCAAAACTGCATCTGTTGAATTGTTACCTCTTGTGCCAGCAGTTCTCACTTCGGGTAGCCTAGAAGTACGGGGATATGTCTCGCTGTTTTTGCAGCCCCGCCGCTTCTTTCCAGGCCCCGTACCTCCAACCAAACAAGGAGCCAGAGTGTTGCTGAATCCAGAAATTCGGGGTACTTTTTTGCCGAATGGTTTTCCAGGTGTGGTTGGGGATCTAGACTTCGATCAAATTAATTACACTCTGGCGATCGCTAGCGGAAAAGCATTGAATGTGCTTCCTCCGGCAATCTCTGGGCCAATTATTATCGATCCACCAATCATACTGCCGGTTTTGGAAGAGTTGCGCGATGGTAATTTGGAGTTAGCTAGTTCAGACGCAGACAATTCAGAAAAAGCTCAAATGCTAGTACAACTTCTGGCGGAACTTGAACCAAATGAGGCCAATTTGAAGGCGCTAAATACCGTGATGAACAAGTTCGATATTCCCGTTAAAATGTCTCACTGCTAGAAAAGAAGGGAATTATCCACCAACTCTATAGGGTGGGAAATACCTAAAATCTCTGGTATAGCAGTTCTCAAGTAGGTGAGGTACGTTGTTGGGCTTGGGCCCTCTTACCATAGGTTATACGGTAAGCTCGCAGACACGCCAACAACTCAGATCGCAGTCATACCTCACCTATCTGAGAAAGGCTATAGCCTTTCTCAAAAAGATGAGGTATGAATGACAGCTTATATAAGCACTAAACCTATAGGGCTCGCATCCCAACAACGTACCTTACCTATCTGAGAAAGGCTATATGTAGGGTGCGCTCCCGCCGCGCACCTTGCCGCTAGTTTGTAGTGAGGACTTCAGTCCTCACTACAAACGTTAAAAATCTAAAATGGTATGAGGATTATTCGGATGCAACCAGTATTTAAGTTTCAGCCAATTTCTTTTAGTTGGGTAGCGGTTCACCCCCAGCCAAAAGGTGTCATTCAATTTATAGGTGGCACTTTTTTTGGCACTTTTCCTACTGTATTTTATCGAGATTTCTTAAAAAAGTTGTTTGCAGATGGCTATACAATTGTTGCTTTGCCGTTTAGGTTTAGTTTTCGCCACTGGCCGATCGCAGTTAGTTTATTGCAAGAACAGGAGATACTTAGGAAAGAACTAACGGAAGTTGCGAAAAAATTGGGTTGGGAGTCGGATATTTATCAAGAGCGATCGAGCTATTTTTGGGTGGGTCACAGTTTGGGATGCAAGTACATCGCTCTTTTAGAGTTTTTAAGCGATGCCAATTGGCAAAATATTGCGAATCAATGTTATGGCCAAGATGAAAACCGACAGATTCAAAAGTTAATCTACAATAGCAGTATCGAGACACCTTCAATTAAAGGTCAACCCTCTTTATTAATTGCTCCCGATATCAGCAACACCGAGAGTGCAATTCCGATTCGAGCCCTCGCAGTGCTGTTAGACAAACTAGGTTTGGGAGTGCGGCCGACAAGAGCAGAAACTCAGTGTTTTATTGCTAGCAGTTCTTTGTTTAATTTAACTGCACTGATTTCGTTCGATCGAGATGACATAGCAGGCTCAGTTAGGGATATTGACAAAAGTTTGGAAGTACAAAAAAACAGCGATGTGCTGTGGTTGGTTGAACAGTTGAAAGCTAGAGATTTACCAGTTTTAACTCGGGAAATAGAAGGCACTCATTTATCCCCTATCGCTATCGAAACTGGCAATTATATTGTTGGGTTAAATCATTTTAATGCCTTCATCAAGCCGATTAAATACCGATTGCTTGAAGCTGAATGCGTTAAATTTTTAAGCGCTTTGAAGCTCAAGTCCGCACCCAAGGTCGATCGATAATATCACATCCGATTGCGCGATCGAGCGACTGGGCACAATGTAATATTTTTTACACCGGAAGCTCGATCGCAAATTCTGTCCCTTCACCCAGCACAGAATGGCAGATTAACTTGCCGCTGTGGGTTTCTTCTACGATAGACTTAGCGATCGCCAATCCCAATCCCGTCCCCTTGCCAACCTCTTTCGTAGTAAACAGATGGTCGAATATCCGCGATTTTACTGACTTTGGCATACCAAAGCCGTTGTCTTTGATACTAATTTCTACGGTAGAAAGGTCGATCGACATTTGAGTAGAAATAATAATTCGCTCAGGATCGGCTTCTAATTCCGCATAGGTTCGCCCAACGCACGCTGCATCCAAAGCATCGATCGCATTGGCGAGAATATTCATAAACACCTGATTTAATTGTCCGGGAAAACAATTAATTTCTGGCACATCGCCGTAGTTAGCAATCACTTCAATAGCTGGACGCAGATTATTTGCCTTGAGGCGATGGCGCAAGATCAGCACTGTGCTGTCAATACCTTCAGCCAGGTTAAATTTCTGCTTTTTATCGCTGTCGGCGCGGGAAAAAGTGCGGAGGCTTTGACTAATAGATACGATGCGATCGCCCCCATCCTTCATGGATTTAACCAGTTTGGGCAAATCTTCCCGCAGATATTCTAGATCGATCGTGTCTAGAGATGCCTCAATTGTCGGGCCGGGTTCGGGGAACCGTTGGCGATATAGATCGATCAAATCAAATAGATCGTTAATGCTATCTTCCACAGCACTGACATTACCTACGACACAAGCAATGGGATTGTTAATTTCATGAGCAACACCCGCCACCAGTTGTCCCAGAGTGGAGAGTTTTTCTTGCTGCACCAATTGCAATTGGACTTTCTCCAACTCATCGGTACGTTGTGCCACTCGTTGTTCTAAGGTGTCGGCTAGTTGCTTTAGACGCCAGTGAACTTTCACCCTTGCTAATACTTCCTGGGGTTCAAAAGGTTTGGTAATGTAGTCCACCGCCCCCAAGGATAAGCCTTGGATTTTATTCTCCGTATCTGCCAAAGCCGTCATAAAAATTATGGGGATACCTTGAGTAGCGGGGTCTGATTGGAGGCGGCGACAGGCTTCAAAACCGTCCATTTTGGGCATTTGCACGTCGAGTAAAATTAGGTCTGGGTGAGCATAGGCCACCATAGCTAGGGCTTCTTCGCCATCCACTGCCATGCGAATTTTGTAGTTGGCGGATTTCAAGGTTTTGGAGAGGATAGACAAGTTGGTGGGATTGTCATCCACAATCAAAATAAAGGAATTGCTTGAGTCAATCATAGTTTCTAATACTACACATTAAGCGAGATACTGCTGAATAAATGCCCGTAGTTGTTTGATCTCGCACGCCTCGGCCATCTGGATAAGTTCTCGGACAAAAGCGGCATTATCCCCATCGGAAATTTGCTGGGCGACTTCCATCACTCCCTCTAAATCGCCCATTTTGGCTAGTTGAGCAAGTTGGGTCAAAATGGCGTCAGATGGCGGCTTAATTTCTTGAGCTACATCCAACTCCCAAAGTTGCTCGTCTTTGGGATCCTGATAAATCCACTCTAACTTTAAATACTTTTGCACTTGTTCTAGCAATATTTCAGCTTGGATGGGTTTGGGTAAGAAATTATTGCCCCCCGCTTTAATGCTATTGAGGCGATCGATCTCAAAGACACTGGCTGAAGAAACCAGCACAATGTGATGTTGTAGTTCTGGATGCGATCGCAATGAGTGCAAAAACTCAAACCCGTCCATGACTGGCATGGATAGATCGGTAATAATCAAATCCGGTGCAGTCTGTAAAACTTGCTGGAGTCCTTCTTGTCCGTCGCTAGCTTCAATAATTTTAAAACCAATTGGTTCCAAAAGATTCAGCAATACCGAACGATTTTCCCAGCGGTCATCGATCAATAAAATTTTGCGTCTTTTCCCAGCATAGCCTAGGATAGTTCTCTGAGAAACAACTCTCGAATCCGCAGCCCAATCCTTCTCTTCGGGCAATTCTACTTCAAAGGAGAAGGTGCTACCTTCCCCGGAAATACTTTCGACTTTAATTTCACTACCCATCAAGGAGACAATTTTATGGCTAATTGCTAGTCCTAATCCAGTACCTTCGGATTGTTTTTTGATATCACCTACCTGTTCAAATGGCTGGAATATCTGCTCTAGTTGTTGCGGGGTAATTCCGACTCCGGTATCTTTTACTGAGAAACGGAGAGTGCAAAAATCCGGTCGATCCGTTGTTTCAACTCTCTCAACTAAGAAGGTCACGCTGCCTTGATTCGTGAATTTAATGGCATTACTCAACAGATTAATTAGTACCTGACGCAAACGCTTTTCATCCGCCAGGACTCCCATAGGTAAGTTATCATCTGGGAGAAAGTCGAAGGTAATTCCTTTTTGTTGCGCTCGAATACTGTTGATTTCTACAACGCTTTGGAGAAAGGAAGGAAAGTAGAAGGAGGCGGGATAGATTTCTAGTTTACCTGCTTCGATTTTAGAGAGGTCAAGGATATCGTTAATTAGGGTGAGCAGGTGGGAGCCGCACTGGTAGATGATGTTAACGCCGTTACTTCCTTTCGAGGTGAGGGGTTCGCTGCGTTGCAGAATCTGAGCGTAGCCGAGGATGCCGTTAAGGGGTGTGCGGAGTTCGTGGCTCATATTGGCGAGAAATTCGCTTTTGGCGGCGTTGGCGTTGTCGGCTAATTCCTTTGCTTGTTGAAGTTCTAGGGTACGTTCGGCAACGCGAGCTTCGAGGACTGTGAAGGAGGTTTTGAGTTGCGCTGCCATTTGGTTGAACGATCGCGCTAACCCTGCTAATTCTTTGATATCGTTAATTTCGACTGTGCGATCGAGTTCACCCGTGGCAATGGCTTCACTGGCTTGTTGCAATTTCAGAATCGGATCGGCAATCCATTGGGAAGTATATATACCGAGAACGGTTGCCAAAACCAACGCACCCAAACAGAGGATAATTGTGGTGCGAGTGTTGGCATTGATTTGTGCCATGAAAGTTGATTCAGGGACTACAATGACGCCGATCCAATCGATACCTCGTTTGTCGTTAATAGTTGAAATTTGAATAAACTGACGTTGGTTTCCCAGCATAAAATCAAGCTGCTGACTTTCGGCAATGTTGTTAAAAGTGCCAAGTCGTTCGAGGATTGCTTGGGCTGTTTGACGCATTACATAATTTTCAGACTTGACGGCAGGAATTTGTTGTAATTCATTTTTTTTGCGATCTATAATATAAGGCTCTTCGATCGTGGAACTTGCAATCAGGTTGCCCGATCGATCGATGATAAACGTTTGTCCTGTTTGATTCACCTGTAGATTGTTGAGAAAGCTATGAATCTTGCTAATCCGAAAAATATTGTTTTGAACTCCTAATAAATTTCCATCGCTGTTGTAGATCGGCTGGGTTAGAGCAATTGTCGCCTTCTTCGTCGTCTGGCCCAAGTAGGGCTGAGATGTCCAGATTGGTTTTCCGGCTTTCAGTGCAGCTAAATACCAGGATCGAGTCCGAGCGTCAAACATTGGTTGAGTTTCTATCAACCTAGTCCGTTGACCTCGATCGCCCAGACTGTAGATTTGACGCTGAGGCAGATTCGCTTTGTCACCAACCCGAGAAACGATGCCATCCTTTAATGTATCCTCTAAGGTAATACTTGTGCCATCAGTTAAAGCAATTTGCATGAATTCGACAGTATCTTGGCTGACCAACCGCCAAAAAGTCCGTTCTAGTTTGGTGACATCTGTTAAATCTAACCGCCCTTCTTGACCCGCGGCCACGATCGTTTGCCCTACAATATAAGGCTTGTCTAGATAAGCCAGGACTTGCAGGTTGAGGCGATCGCTAATCTCTTGACGCAACTGACTGGAAACATCATTTACTGCTTGCTGTCCGTTACGCAGCGACAGATAACCAGTCAGTCCGACTGCGGCAAAGATTTGCAAGACAAACGGAACTACGAGTACAAGTCGTAAAGGTAGAGTTTTAGCGGGATTCGCGTTAGATTTCATCATAGGTAAGTCGATTTTAGATTTATTGCCGCATTGAATCTGCGAGGTTTGGTGCATCTGGCGCAAGGCGAATATATCCGTAGGGGCGAAGCATGACCGCAATCAATATGAGATTATAACTAATAACTTATATGCGGTCATGCTTCGCCCTCTTCCTTGCGCCAGATGCACCCGGGAGGTTGAGCTTTGGTCTCCAGGTTTTATGTTCACAGGCGATCGTACCCTGACCTTTGCCACCAATGGTTCGATCGCTATTCCCTATTTTAAGCTGCGATCGCAAGCCATTTTATTAACTTTTACCATAAAATTAAAATCAGACTATTCATTACTCCAATCCTCGGACTTAAGGGTAGAGGTCGCTCTCAAACTGTCAACTGTCAACTGTCAACTGTCAACTGTTGAAATATGGCCTTTAATTGGGAGCGAGATTACAAACTCAGTACCTTCACTTAGAGTTGATGCCACCTCGATAGTCCCCCCGTGTTTTTCTTCTACGATCTGTCGGGCGATCGCCAATCCTAACCCAGTGCCTTTTCCCACACGTTTCGTGGTAAATAAATGATCGAAAATGTGGGATTTTACTTCTGACGACATTCCTTTTCCGTTATCCGCGATCCTCACTTTTACACCTTCACTTTCCAGGTTCGTCCGAATCTCGATCCGATTGGGATGAGCTTTAATCTCAGCAAAACTGCGTCCTGAATTAGATTCATCTAGCGCATCGATCGCATTCGCCAAAATATTCATAAATACCTGATTGAGTTGTCCGGGGAAACAGGTAATTCCCGGAATTTTGCCATATTCGGTGACAACTTCAATGGCGGGACGATGTTCGTTGGCTTTGAGACGATGGCGCAGAATTAGGACTGTGCTATCGATGCCTTCGTGGAGGTTGAATAACTGCTTAGTGTCGCTATCGTTACGGGAGAAAGTGCGGAGACTTTTGCTAATCGATGTAATGCGATCGGCCCCATCTTTCATCGCCTTGATTAATTTTGGTAAATCTTCCCGTAAATATTCCAGATCGATCGCTTCTAATTCGTCTTCAATTTCCGTATCGGGTGTAGGAAACTTTTTCTGATAGAGATCGATAAGTCCAAATAAGTCGTTAAGAGCATCCTGTACCGCACCGACATTACCGACAATGCAGCCCACGGGATTATTAATTTCGTGGGCAACACCGGCAACTAAATTACCCAAGGCTGACATCTTTTCACTTTGAACCATATGTAATTGAGCTTGCTGCAATTCTTGTAAAGCCTGTTCTAAGGCGTGGGTTTTTTGTTGAATAATGGTTTCTGCATTTTTGCGATCGCTAATATCTCGCACAATACCTTGGAGTCCTATAGCATGACCTTCAGTATCTTTGATGGGAGTCATGTTTAGTGTTACCCACAGATAGCTGCCGTCTTGGCATAGGTGACGAAATTCTATATCTTGCTGGTTCGTGCCTTGCTCAAGCGCAACTTTAGCCGGTGCCAGCGCCATTTCTAAGTCATCGGGATGAATTAAATATGTTAAGGATTTTCCAACCCAATCAGACGGGGGGAATCCAAACATCGTCTCAAATTGGGGAGAAAGGTAGGTAAAGATGCCATCTGCCTGGGCAGACCAAATCATGTCATTTGCCCCTTCCACCAATCTTCGGAATTTAGCCTCACTCTCAGCCAGGGCAGCTTCAGCGTGTTTGCGATCGCTAATATCTCGGAAAATTACTAGCGCATGACGCTTGCCGTTGTAGTCACAGGAAGTTGCTTTAATCTCAATGTCAAAAATTGTGCCATCTTTGCGGATACATCGCCCACGATGATTAAAAATCTGCCCGCCTCGGACAGTCTCAATAAATTTGGCAAATATGGAAAGTTCTTCAGCTATCACAAAATCTGGCGGAGATAAAGCCAGAAACTCTGCCTCAGAATAGCCAAATATTTTACATACAGTTGGGTTGATCGCAATTGTGATACCTGTCTCTAGATCGACAATTGAGAGTCCATCTGTGACTGATTCAAAAATGCTGCGATACTGTTTTTCTTGTTGAGCTAATTTATCGGATTTCTCTTTTTCTCGCTGATATAGCTTGGCATTTTCGATGGAAATAGCGGCTTGAGTGCAGAGAAAGTTAAGAGTCAGGATGCGATCGCGCGTAAACGCACCACTGGTTCTTTTATTCTTCAAATATACAATGCCACGTAATTGACTTTGATGCAAAACAGGCAGACACAAAATGCTCTTGGGCTGTCGCTGGAGTAAATACTCGTCAATCACTGGCAAATCAGTCTTGAGATTGTCGATGACAACCACTTCCTGCGTGTTTTTGACATACTGAATCAGTTTTATCGGCAGAGCCTCATGCCCCTCCAGGGGAGCAGCGCTAATATCGATTTCATCGAGAGTTGCGATGACTTGGACATACCATTCCCCAGCTTCATTGGGCACTATCATCACGAAGCGTTCAGCCCCAGAGTTTTGTAAAATGATTTGGCTGAGTTGATGCAGGAGCTGCTCCAGTTGAATGGTTTCAGAGAGGCTTTGAAAGGCTTTGAGGAGCGTGGCAAAATCCAGAGCGGTGTTAATGCTCGTGCTTGAAGACTGGGTAGGATTGGTAGAGGTGTTAATAGAGGAATGAGGCGCAAGAGCAGTAATTGTTGTCAGTGTTTCCAAGATAGTTAGAGATTCGGTACCTGCATAGAGAATGGGGCGCAGTAAATTGGGATAACGATTTTCTAAGTCATCGGTTTTGGCTTTGGCTCCCCAACGGGCATAGCAGTAGTAAGCTTCTTGCATATAGCCGGAGGCGACTTTTTCTTTGCCCCAATCTAGATAGAATTTGGCTGCAAGTTCGTTGGCGAGGGCTTCTTCTTGAATGTATTTGTTGGCTTTAGCGCCAGAAATGGCAAGATCGTATAGATCGATCGCTTCTATTCTTTCACCCAGCACTCGCCGATACTCCGCTGCCACCAGATCGTATTTATGTTGGAAGTTCATCGGAGCTTGGCTAGCCCTTTGTTCAAGCTGTGTGAGTTTGCTCTGAATGCGATCGCCCAATGCAGATTTTTCTGCTGGCTGCGTGCTGGGTTCAAGAGCCAAATCTGCTAGCACCGCATAAAATTCGGTGACAATAGCAACAAGCTGAGTCCGCGTAATCGGATCGCAGCGATCTAGTAGGGAAGCAATGCGTTGAGCGGTGTGATAATCACCAAAAAGATAGCTATAAACGAGCTGATTGTGAATGTAATAAATAAAGACAGGAATTCCCGGATTCATCTGTTCCCAATCGCTCGGGAAACTGGGTGCAGGAATTTTCCCTTCTAAGCTCAAGATACCCTGGTGATTAGCTTGATGGATGGCGAAACCAATGCCAGCTTCTCCGATTTGCCCCATCCACTGGCTATACTTTTCCATTTCAACATGGACTGTTGCTAAATTGTTTCCAGCTAAATAAGCCAGATTACAGTAGTTAAAAGCACTATAAGTGGCGTGTTCATAATCACCAGTTTCTATAGCCAGGGTGTAAGTTTGTTGCAATTTTTCTACAATCTGATGTGCTGAAAAATGCCAATGTTGAGTAAAAAGATTGACTAAGAATGTGGTCATGGCCGCCAGTTCGCGGGCTTCGTATCGATCGATAAGTTGGAGTGCTAATTGTCCAAATTCATAGGCAGCGGTTTTATCTCCTAACATTCCACCCACTAACATCGCGTAGTTTGCATAACCATGAGTATGAGGAGCAGCATGACCATTGTCTAATCCAAGTTTGGTTTGTGCTAATACTAGCAGGGGGAACAACATCGGATCGCCTAAAAAGGCGGCGGGAGAAATTCTCAGTAATAGATAGCTGGCTGCCAGTTTGTAGGGATCGTCAATCGCTGGAGATTCTAATAAGTCCTCGATCGAGCGATCGGCAAGTTTAGCTTGTACTTCCTGCAAGCCCATGATGATATCCTGGGGCTGGGGCTGGGACGGAAAGGTGATGCCTAATGTCTCTAAGAGCGATCGCCCGAGAGCAATTGCTTCGGAAAAGCGACTTTGAAGTTTCAAGCCCTGCAAGCGAATGTCCTGCATCGGTAGGGCTGTTAAGAAATCAGGGCTGTGTTGGAGTGCAGTGTCAATGCACCGATCCATCAACTCGAATTGACTGCACAGACAGGCGGCTTGGGCAAGGCCTTGATGCAGCTTGCGAGTCAAGGTATCCTGTCGATGCCAGCAGTCGGGTGGCAACAATTCGATGCCGGTGCGACAATAATCTACGGCAGCTTCGTAAGCAGTAGAGGCGATCGCTTTGTCACCTGCTTCTAGATTCAGTTGAGCCAACAGTAATTGTTCCGATAATTGGTTAATTAATGCTCTTCCCAAATTCAGTTGATTCACTAACAAAAATACTTGCTTTGCCCTGTTTGCAGATAAACTTTTAGCTAACAGTAATCTGCCAATTTTGAGGTGAATTTGGGATTTTTGATACTCAGGAATGAGAGAATAGGCAGCTTGTTGGATGCGATCGTGGAGAAATCTGTAGAGTGCAATCTGTGAATTTTCGACTAAATCCTGGGTTTCTCGTTGGATATAAAACTTGTAAACTTCACTTTGAGGTAGAATCAAGCCTTCTTGCAAAGCTTGCCACAATGTTGTTGACGTTTCCGTCTCAGATTGCTCAAAGGCGATCGCCAGCGTCTTCAAATCGAATTCGTTGCCAATACAAGCAGCCAGTTTCAACACCGCTTGTGTTTCCAGTGGCAGTTTCTGCAACTGCAACGCCATAAACTCCACCACATCATCCGTGAGTGCCGCCTCCCGCACCCGGACAATATCGCATTCCCAATGTCCGACTTGGCTGTCAAACTTAATCAACTCATCCTGATGGAGTGCCTTGAGAAACTGAGTGGCAAAAAATGGATTTCCTTGGGTTTTTTGTGCAATCAATGCCGTCAACGGTTGCGCTAACGCCGTATCACAGTTGAGCGTATCTGCAACTAATTGATTCAAACTAGATTGGCTTAATGGCTTTAGGGCGATCGTACTCACGATTGCCTCAGTTTTGCTCACTGCATCCAAGGTCAGCATTAACGGATGGGCTCCGGAAACTTCATTGTCCCGGTATGCTCCAATCAGCAGCAAATAGCCTGTTTCCGATGCCATTAACAGTTGCATCAAATTCAGTGAAGCGGAATCTGCCCACTGCAAATCATCCAAAAAGATAACTAAGGGATGTTCTGGTTTTGTGAAGACTTGAAGAAACTTTTCAAACAATGAATTGAATCGATTTTGGGCGGCTGTTCCCGACAGTTTAGTGGCAACAGATTGTGTGCCGATAATTCGTTCCAGTTCAGGAATTACTTCAACAATTACCTGCCCATTTTCGCCAACCGCTTCTAGAATCTGTGTTTTCCAGGTTTGTAGTTGGGTGTCCGACTCGGAAAGCAGTTGCCCCATCAGATCGCGGAAGGCTTGCACAAAGGCAGAAAAGGGAATATTGCGATTAAACTGGTCAAATTTCCCTTTAATAAAATAACCCCGTTGCCGGACAATGGGTTTGTGAACTTCATTCACAACAGCCGTTTTGCCAATGCCAGAAAATCCAGAAACCAGGATCAATTCACCCCCCCTTTGTCTACCGTTGCTAAGGGTGGATGACAGGGGAGTCGCTACTCGATCGAATGCTGCTAATAGTTTTTGAACTTCGATTTCCCTGCCGTAGAGTTTTTCAGGAATCAGGAAGCGATCGCAAATATCCCGTTGTCCCAATTCAAAATGCTCAATTTTACCAGTTGCTTGGAGTTGAGCAAAACAAGTTTCTAGATCGTGTTTTAATCCTAATGCACTTTGATAGCGTTCTTCTGCATTTTTCGCCATCAACTTCATGACAATATTAGCAATTGCCTGCGGAATATCTACACTTTTAATTGTTGATTGTGGATTTGTTTCTTGTCGAAGAGATGGCGGTTGTTTGGCAATATGATAGTGAACTAACTCCATCGGATCTTGGGATTGAAACGGCAAATTTCCTGTCAGCAGTTCGTAAAAAGTAACTCCGAGGGAATAAAAGTCGGTTCGGTAGTCAACGCCTCGGTTCATTCGTCCTGTTTGTTCGGGAGAAATATAGGCGATGGTTCCTTCTAAAACGTTGGGATTATAATAAATTTCTTGCGTTTCTCGTGGCAGTAAAGAAGCGATGGAGAAGTCGATTAGTTTGATTTGCTTGGTTTGCGGATTAATCAGAATATTAGCTGGTTTAATATCTTTGTGAATGATGCAGTGGTTCCCAAGTATATCTAATGTATTGCTTAGGGCGATCGCTATTTGGAAAAACTCAACGAGAGATTTTACTGTTTTGCCTTTTCCAGTCCACTCTTTTAGAGAAATTCCCCCGAAGTCTTCGACAATCAGCGCATAGCCGTTGCGGTAGGGTTCCAAGCTGTAGGTTTGGATGATTCCGGGCAAGTTGAGGTTTTTGGCGATCGTGTACTGATTGCGAAATTGGACGAGTTCGCTGAAGCTGGGATACTCGCTATGCAAGACTTTGATGGCAACGGGCTGTTTGTCGTCTGTGCGGAAACCTCGATAAACTACGGTGCGAGTGCCTGAGTAAATGCGATCGATAATTTGATAGCCAGTTAGTTCTATCATAACGATAGTTATTTTTTTATTATTTTTGATCTAACTATTATAATCTAGTAATTATCCAATAATGCCAGTAAAAATACTTAAGAAAATAACAAAAAGGATACCCAGTAATACCAATTTAATGTGAAGTTGCACATATCTCGATCCCCCTAAATCCCCCTTAATAAGCTATGCTTTATAAACATCTTTCTTAACAATAAATTTGACAAAAATCAACATCTGTGCTGTTAAACGATCGGGCGATCGCCCAGGAATGAGATTAAAATGATCGATCAATGGGTAAGGGAAGAATTAGAAAAGACTCAATTGGGAGATGCAAGAAGAACAAATAGATTCATGAAAATTGTTTCTAACTTGAGTGATAAACCAACATCCAGTGTACCTGAAGCTAGTGGTACA